>JAJDDU010000225.1 GCA_029260155.1 Phycisphaerae bacterium
CGGGCTGGACGACATTGCCGAAACGCACGATGTAGGCCTCTTCGTCGACGTCTATGATCACGATGCTCGACAGGAGAATCAGGGCCACAACCGTAAGGGTGACCAGCGGAAACACCGAACGCTGAATGAGCTTGTAGAACCAGGTGCTGCTGACTTCGAATCCGAATTGGTAATTGACGGTCTCTGCGATGGATCGGACGATCCCGCCGGGCTCGCCGAAAAGGGCGAGCAAACGGCTGTCGAACGCCGGTCGCACCTCGTCCTCGGTGCGTCGCGGGCGGTAAAACTCGAGGATGAAATTGACCGTGAACTCGATTCCGAGGAGCAGCATGGCGAATCGAATGATGTACGAAGCCAGTGGCTCTGCCCAGATGCGCGTGGTCTCGCTGCCGGCGAGGGCCATGGACACGGCGAGCACCGTGGCAGTGAGCGCGTTGCCGATGAGATAGCTGCCGCCCGCGCGAAGCAGCCGCCAATTCCGCTCCCGCGACATCCCGATGATGTAGCGTGCGTAGATGAAACAAACGAACGCCGAGACCGCAACGAACACCATGGCGATGAACGGCTGCGGCGCCCGATGCCACGCAACGTCCTCCAGGGGAAGCCCGAGCTCCCAGCTCCAGGCGACAAAGGTACCACCAACGTGGTAGATGATGGTCAGGACGGTGAAAAACGGCAGGAGAAACTTGTAGGTCCACGTGAGTCTGCGGCGCTCAAGCAGGAGCGTCTCATCACCGACGTCGAAGATGTTGGTCGCGAGGCCCGCATCTTCGGCACGCTTGAGTTGCTCGGTCTCCAGATCCTCCATGCGGCTGAGGCGACGTTGCCTGAAGACCAAAAAGAGGACCAGCCAGATGAGGACTCCGCCGAGCAGATGGCGGGCGACGGCCACCACGGCGTCGGATCGTGTCTCGGCCCACAGCCCGACCACCAGCACGACCCCGAAGAGAACGAGCTGGATGAGCATTCCGGTCAGGCTGGCAAGTTGGGCCCGCCGGTCGCCGGCGGGGACAGCATCGTTCATGACCCTGGTATCCGTTTCCACCGGCACAATGGCCGGTTTATGACTCATTGTTGCGCTGCAAAGCGAACCACACCGCTGGCTTGGGCGTCTTACTCCTTGTGAGGAGGTTGCCCGTGGTGGCGCGGAGCCTACAATAAAACACTACGCTTGCCAAGGAAGCCGGGTTCGTGGCGGGCGTTCTTAGTCGATTCCTGGCAAGAGCTTGCATTCGTTTCATGTTCACGCCGCTGCTTGGTATCGCCGGTAACACGTTCGTCGAGACGATCCGTCAGCCGATCTATGGCGTTCTACTGGCCGTCACGACGCTATTACTCATCATGAATATCTTTGTGGCCGGCTTCACCCTGGAAGACGACAACAAGCTGCTCATGGACCTGGGACTCTCTACGATGCTGCTGAGCGGTTTGTTCTTGGCGGCTTTTTCCGCGACGGGGGTGCTGACCCGTGAGATCGAGAACAAGACGGTGCTCACAATCGTCAGCAAGCCGGTGAGCAGGCCTGTCTTCATCATCGGCAAGTACCTCGGGCTCATGGGTGCCCAGGGGGTGGCGTTCTACATTACATTTCTCGTATTCGTCCTGTGCATGCACCACCGCGTCCTGATGTACTCGTCCGACCCGTTCGATTGGCCGGCGATCATCTTCGGCGGTGGGACGCTGATGCTGGGAATCTTCCTCGCGGCCGGCGCCAACTTCTTCTACGGTAAGGAGTTCTCGTCGACGGCGATCAGTTTTGTGGTGCCGCTGCTCACGGTGGGGACTATCGTCACCGCACTCTTTGATCGGGAGTGGGAACGTGTCGAATTCAGCAAGGCGTTTGCCGGCGGACAGCTTGTCGTCGGGGCGCTTCTGCTTTTGATGGCCATCATGATAATCACCGCAGTCGCGCTGGCGGCCTCGACCCGGCTGGGACAGGTGATGACACTCATGACCTGCGTGGCGGTGCTGGTTGGCGGTTTTCTGTCGGATTCGGTGCTGGCCGGAGTCAAGGACGACACCGTCGCGGGGGCCATCCTGTACTGCGTCATTCCGAATATCAACTTCTTCTGGGTCGTCGATGCGATCACCGCGAGCATCGATGTCCCGGCTGGGTACCTGTTATTCACGGCGGGGTATGCTGCGCTCTTCGTGGTCGCGTTTCTAGCGATCGGTGTCGCGCTCTTCCAGCGCCGCGAGGTGGGCTGAGGCACAACTGGTGTCACGCCTCCGTCCGGGGCAAAGCTACACTTCGCGCCAGGCGGATCCGATCCAGGGGATGTTTTCGCCGTGATCGATCCGCAGTCGCAAGCTCAGTTGCGCGGCGTGATGCTGTATGTGTCGGATGGTGTAGACATACAGTTCCGCTCGTGAAAACGCATGCCAATCGAATCCGGACCGGGCGGCCAGGGTGTCGGCGGTCTCGGCGGCGATCACTTCTGCCGCTTTTTTGCGACAGTGTTCGAGGTAGACCTTGATGGGCTCCTTCTCGTACATCGCGACCTGCACCCGGTCCTCAAGCTCTTCGTAGTCGCCGAAGAACGCCTCGTTCTCGCGGTGAAACTGCTGCTTGCGAAGGGATTCGGTGTTCGGTCCGAGATAACAGTCGGCGTAGAACAACGTGTGAAACACAGCCTGACAGAACGAAAGGTTGCAGACCTTCGCGTTCCAAGCAGCGTCCGGGCATCTGTCGATGCACGCATTCATGGTGCAGAATGCAGCTTCGAATTGATTCGCGGTGAGTACCTTGAATGTTCCTGTCATCGGCGTCGTTCTCTTTCAAATGTTGCCGCGTAGACTGAGTGTAAACCGCGTCGTGCGGAAAATCTAGACGCCGCGCCCGCCGAACGACGAAGTCATTTCGGGATGGCCGTTCGGGAATTGAGCAGGCGTCGGAGGATTGGGAGCAGGGACTGGGGTTCGAGGTACGCGGGGGGAAGGCGAAGGTGGACGGTGCGGGGGTCGGGGGTGCGCACGGAGCCGGGTGCGTCGGCAAACAGATCCTGGACCCGCTTAAAGTCCTTGACCGTGAAGATGACGTCCGGCGATTTGAGGATGATTGTCTTGATCTGCCATGAGGCTGCGAGAACGCGGATTTCGGCGAGATCCAGCAATCGCTGGACGGGGTCGGGGGGGGCGCCGAAAGCGTCGCGGAGGTCCGTGTCGAGCTGGGTGAGGGCGTCGGGCGTGAAACATGCCTTGATGCGGCGGTACACGTCGATGCGCGTCTGCTCAGCCGCGATGTAGGCGCGCGGAATGTGGGCTTGAATGTTGAGTTCGAGGTGCACGGGTTTCGGGCGTGCGTCGGGCTTGCCCTGGGCGCGGTTGACGGCTGCTTCGAGCAGCTGGCAGTAAAGTTCGTAGCCGACGGCGGCAATGTGACCGCTCTGCTCACCGCCCAGCATGTTGCCTGCGCCACGGATTTCCAGATCGCGCATCGCGATGCGAAACCCAGCGCCGAGCTCGCTGAACTCCTCGATGGCCTTGAGCCGTTTGGCGGCCTTGGGCGTGACGGGGCGGCTCGCGGGAAGCAGAAAATGGCAGTAGCCGCGGTGCGACGATCTTCCGACGCGACCGCGAAGCTGATGTAAGTCGGCGAGGCCGAAGCGATCGGCGTTGTTGATGAAAATCGTGTTGACGGTGGGGATGTCGATGCCGCTCTCGATAATGGTGGTAGCCACGAGGATGTCGGCCTTGCGGTGGACGAAGGCATGCATGACGCGTTCGAGCTCGCCCATTTTCATCTGACCGTGGCCCACAATGACGCGGGCCTCGGGAACCAGTTTGCGAATGTCGTCGGCGACGGTCTGGATGGAGTGGACGATATTGTGGATAAAGTAGACTTGCCCGTCGCGGTTTAGTTCACGGAGGATGGCGTTGCGAATGGACTCTCCGTCGTAGTTCGAAACGTGTGAGACGATGGCGCGGCGGTCCAACGGGGGCGTCTGCAGTGCGCTGATGTCGCGGATGCCGACCAAGGCCATGTGCAGCGTGCGCGGGATCGGCGTGGCCGACAGAGAGAGGACGTCCACCGTCGCGCGCAGCTTCTTTAGGCGTTCCTTGTGCTCTACGCCGAAGCGTTGTTCTTCATCGATGATGACCAAGCCGAGGTCGGCGAACCCGACGTCCTTGCTGAGAAGCCGATGCGTGCCGATGAGGATGTCGACGCGGCCTTTCTTGGCGGCTTCGACGATGCGTTTTTGATCACCCGCTGTCTTGAACCGTGACAGGCAGCCGACGACGAACGGGTACTCCGCGAGTCGTTCCGAAAAGGTGCGACGGTGCTGCTCGGCCAGAACCGTGGTGGGCACGAGGATGGCGACCTGCTTGCCATATTCGACGACCTTAAACGCGGCGCGGATGGCGAGTTCCGTCTTGCCGAAGCCGACGTCGCCGCAGAGCAGGCGGTCCATGGGCTTGGAACGGGTGAGGTCGCCCTTGATTTCGCCACCGGTGATGGTCTGGTCTTCGGTGTCGACGTAGGCGAACGATTCCTCGAACTCGCGTTGCCACTGTGTGTCAGCGGGGTACGCGATGCCATCGCTCTGCTCGCGCTCGACTTGGATGCGCAAGAGGGATTCCGCCAACTCGTCGACGGCATCGGTTACCTTGTCGCGCGTGTTCTTCCAGCGCGTGCCGCCGAGTTTCGACAACGTCGGCTTGATGCCGGCCGCCCCGACGTACTTCTGGATCAGATCGATGTGCGACATGGTGACGTGCAGCGTCGCGTCGTCTGCGAACTCGAGCGTGAGGAACTCCTCGACCTTGTCCGAGCCCGGTTTACGCATGGTCTTCATGCCGCAATAGCGGGCAATACCGTGGGCCAAGTGTACGATGAGGTCGCCGGGGATCAGGTCCAGTACCGATTCGATGGCCCTCGATGCCTGGGCGCGACGCAGCTTGCGACCGGGCGTCCGGTGGAAGATCTCGTGATGCGGAACGACGATGGTATTGGCCGATCGCCACTCGAAGCCGTGGCGCAACAGACCGAGGACGCACTCGATCGTGCCGGGCATGCGTCCTGAATGTTCGACGATGAGTTCCTTGAGTCGCTTGCGCTCGCCTTCGTTGGCGCAGTAGACGGTAACGCTGTGACTCTCCGAAGCCTGACACAACTCACGCACGGCGGTCTCAGCGTTGCCCTCGAAGCGGGCGAGCGAATGAACGTCGAAATGAAACACATCGTCGGTAGCGCCGGCGGCGACGCCGATACGCGTCACCTGCAGTTGATCGAAGTCAGCCAATCGACGCAGAACTTGGTCCGGTGGGATCATGCCATCGGGCTGGTTGAGGCGGTTCCAAAGAGTTGCACCCATCTCCTGCACGTCGGCCGGGCGATCGAGGACGACGATGGTGTCGTCGGGCAAATAGTCGAGAAAAGGCACCTGGTCGGCGTCGCTCAATTGCTGATGATGCGGCAGAGCGGTGAGCCTCAGCGTTTCCAGTTTGCGATTGGAGCGTTGCGTGACAGCGTCGAACGTGCGAACGGCTTCAACCGCGTCGTCGAAAAACTCAATCCGCACGGGATCGTCCCGATCGGGTGCGTACACATCCACGATGTCGCCGCGCTGGGCGAAGTCGCCGGGGGCCTCGACGCGGTCAAGCCTCTCGAAACCTCGATCGACGAGCCAGGCAACGATATCCCCCGGACCACGTTTGTCGCCCACTTTCAAGCGCAGCGTGTTGCGTTCGAGCGCTTCGCCGCCGGGCACGGGGTGCAACAGCGCCTGGATCGGCGCGACGACGACAGCCGGCATGCGCCCCCGGAGTTGGGCGCAGAGCTGCAAACGCTCGTCGTGAATCTCCCCGAATCCCGAGCCCTCACCGGGAACGGTTTCCCATGCCGCCAGGAGCGCGCACTTCTGCTCGGTGACTGTCTCGATGTCGTCGAGAATCTCGTCGGCTTCGTCTTGGTGCGCGGTCGCATACAGCAGCGGACGCCCCAGCGCCTTGGCCACCACAACACACAAAATCGGCGCAGACGATCCCCACAGCCCGGAAATATTGACCCCGATCGTGCGCCCGCCATGCCGATCGCGACCGAACCGCTCGACAACCCGGCGAGTGACCGGATCCTTGGTGATCTTTGTGATCACCCTCATGGGAAACGATAATAGCGGACCTGCGTCGCAAATAAAGCCGCAGCGTTCAGAACGCAAACGTCGCGGGGCGTTCTTGGCACGCACGGTCGCGACAAGATTGGACAAGTAACAACAACGCCTGTCTGGAGACTACCCGATGCGCCGGATACCGTGTAAGTACTGGCGTTGCGCGTGCTCGCGACTGGCGTGGTGGTGGTCGCCCGTCGAGTCTTGAGGCCGCGAGTCGCGTGGTGATCCGAGGAGTGTCTTGATGTCGATCGGGAATCGTACAGTCTGCGCGTTGGCTTTGACGCTGGTTCCGACCACTGTTCTGGGTGGTGGGCTGGCGAACTCGTTTACGCTCGGGGCGTACATTCCCGACAACGTCTGGCTGTATCTGCACGAAGTGAGCAATCCGAAACGCGACTTCATCGGCGACCACTGGGACAAGGTGTTCGAAGCTGCCGCGCAATCGGGGATCGACCTCGAAATCAAGCGCCTTGTTGTCGAGAGAATACATGGCGAGGAAGACCGCAAAGAATTCGATGCCAAGTGGGACAAAGTCCGCAAGGCGCTGTCCGACGTCCCCTGGAAAGATCGCCTGGGATCGCGCGAGTTCGCCATGGGTCAGCGGATCGCGCTGCCCATGCCAACGTACATGTTCCTGTTTCGCAACGAGCCGGCTGAGTCCCCGGAAATCGCCAAGTCGCTCGTAACACTGATGACAACCATAGCAGACGTATCGGACGGATGCTCGGTCAGGAAAGAGCGTCGCCACGGTGCCACCGTTTGGTCGCTGTGTCTCGGTGATGTGGGGGCGGTGTGCGAGATGTTCTCGCGCGGCGACTTCCTGCTCTCGGAGGTCCGGCTGGGGACGGTCGGCGAGTCAGGCGAGGAGCGCGAGTCACGGGCGTTCGACTGGCGAGCCGCTTCGCACGACCACGCGCCCGCGAACAGTCCGGCGGCGAAGGCGATCGACGGCGAGC
>JAJDDU010000226.1 GCA_029260155.1 Phycisphaerae bacterium
TTCCATTGCGTGTCAACCATGGCGGGGTGATGCCGATCATTTTTGCCAGTTCATTGTTGATCTTCCCGAGCATGCTGTTCAGTCAGTTGGCCGGTGCGTTTCGCGGTGGTCCATGGTCCTTCCTGGCGAACTCCTTTCGGACCGGGGCGTATCTGTACGTCGTGACGTACATCGCGATGGTGTTTTTCTTCGCGTACTTCTGGACGACCGTGCAGTTTCAGCCAAAGGAGATGGCCAACAATCTACGCGACTACGGGAGTTTCATTCCCGGTCTGCGACCCGGCAAACGAACGGCGGATTACCTGGAAAAGGTCATGGGACGGATCACCTATGTCGGTGCAGCGTTCTTGGCCTTGATCGCGATCATCCCGACCGTCATCGCTGTTTGGCTGAAGATCCCGTTCATTGTTTCAGCCTTTCTGGGCGGGACCGGCTTGCTGATCGTCGTGAGCGTTGCCCTGGATGTTGTCCAGCGGATCGAGGCGAACCTCATAATGCGGAACTACCAAGGTTTCCTGGGCGGCGAAGGACAGATACGCGGCAGGCAGGCATGAATCACGCAGTTGCTCGGGCAAGTGATCGGGCACGGAAACGCTTCGGAACGGAACGCATTCGTATGTCCCGCGTGAGTGAACATGTGCATAAGGGAATCATTCTCAAGAGTGATCGTGAGGTCGGCTTGATGCGCAAGGCAGGCCGGCTCGTCTGTGAGATACTCACAGAGCTCGAAGGTGTTGCAAAGCCTGGCGTCAGCACGGGCGAGCTCAATGAGATCGCTGAGAAGCGAATTGCGGACGCAGGTGCGATCGCGTTGTTCAAGGGTGTCGTGAACCCGCAAGCTTCGCGGCCTTTTCCCGCGGCGTTGTGCACGAGCGTGAATGATGTGGTGGTACATGGGATTCCGGATGATGTCGCGCTCAAGGAGGGTGACATCGTCAGCGTTGATTGCGGTGTCCGCCTAAACGGTTACTGCGGAGACTCCGCCCGTACGATTGCGATCGGGGCGGTCTCTTTGGAAGTTCAGAATCTGCTCGAGGTTACACGGCGGGCGTTGGGTGTGGCGATCGACGAGGCTCGCGTGGGGCGAATGTGGAGCGAGGTAGCCAAGGAGGTTCAGGCCTGCGTCGAAAGCGAGGGGCTTGCCGTCGTACGGGACTTCGTAGGGCACGGCATCGGGCAGGAGATGCACGAAGAGCCAAAGGTGCCGAACTACTACGACCGAAAGCAGGCGCGTAGTGGAGACTTTCGGCTTGAGGCCAACATGACGCTCGCCATCGAGCCGATGGTGAACCTTGGCTCGCATCAGGTTCGTTACCGCAACCCTGATCGGTGGGCGGTCGTGACGCAGGATGGACAGTATGCGGCTCATTTTGAGCATACCGTCGTTGTCACTGAAGCGGGTGCGGAAGTGTTGACGGCGATTGCGTAGTGGGACGGAGGTCCGGTGACCAGCGTCCAAAGGAGTTCGGGATTATGAAAGTTCGTGCAAGCGTGAAACGGATTTGCGAGAATTGCAAAATCGTCAAGCGTAAAGGTGTGGTGCGTGTGGTTTGCAGCAATCCCCGCCATAAGCAGCGTCAAGGTTAAGGAGCCCTCAGATGCCTCGTATTGCGGGTGTGGATATTCCGGCCGACAAGCAGATTCAATATTCGTTGCGTTACATCTACGCTATTGGCCCGCACACGGCTCGCGAGGTGCTCAAGGAAGCGGGAATCGAACTGGATGTAAAGGCCAAGAACTTGACCGAAGATGAGGTGACGCGGATTGCAGGCGTCATCGATCGCGACTACCAGGTCGAGGGCGCTGCGCGGCGCAGCGTTGCCGCCAACATCGCGCGTCTTCGAGACATCGGATGTTACCGCGGTCTGCGGCACCGGCGGGGGCTTCCCGTTCGGGGACAGAAAACGCGGTCGAATGCCCGCACACGCAAAGGACCGAAGAAAACAGTGGCAGGCAAGAAGGGCGTGAAGGAGATGCACCGTGGCTAAACGGGCTGGTAAGAAACGCGTTCGTCGGAGTGTGGCGAGAGGGATTGCCCACATTAAGGCGACCTTCAACAACACGATGGTCAACATCACTGATATGAATGGCGAGACACTCGCTTGGGCATCAGCCGGGACGGTCGGTTTCAAGGGGACGCGAAAGAGCACCCCGTTCGCTGCGCAGCGTGCTGCGGAGCGGGCCGCGCATGCCGCTAAGAAATTCGGCCTGATGGAATTGGAAGTGCGTGTAAAGGGGCCCGGTAGCGGGCGGGATTCAGCGGTCACAGCGCTGCAGGCTGCGGGCTTGCGGATTCAGTCGATCGAAGACTGCACGCCGTTACCGCACAATGGTTGTCGGCCTGCCAAGAGGCGGCGCGTTTAAGTAGTAGATGGGTGGTAGGCCGATCCCTTCGGGGCGGTGCGCATCCCAACGGCGGACGAATAGAACATGGCTCGATACACTGGACCGGTATGCAGGCTCTGTCGGCGGGAAACCGTAAAGCTGATGCTCAAGGGCATCCGCTGCGAGTCCGCGAAGTGCCCGATGGAACGTCAATGGCGAAGCAGCCCCCCAGGCATGCACGCGTGGCGCCGCGGCAAGGGCAGCAACTACCTTGTACGCCTCCGAGAGAAGCAAAAGGTTAAGCGCTACTACGGCGTTTGGGAAAAGCAGTTCAAGCGGTATTTCGAGGTCGCCACGCGGTCGCACGGAAACACCGGGGAGGGCTTGCTCCAGCTGCTGGAACGTCGGCTGGACAACGTTGTGTGGAAACTCGCCCTGACGCCGTCTCGGCCCACCGCTCGGCAGACGATCGTGCATGGCCACATCACCGTGAACGGACGCAAGGTCGACAAGCCCAGCTTTCGCGTGTCGCAAGGCGACGTCATCGGCGTACGCGAATCGGAGAAAAGCCGAAAGTTCATAAGGGAGCATCTTGGCGAGAGCCCGCCGCCGGTGCAGGAGTGGTTGGAGCGAGAAGTAAGCAAACTCGAAGGGCGCGTGACGTCGCTTCCGACTAGGGAACACATTCAGATCCCCGTCGAGGAGCAGCTCATCGTCGAAATGTGCAGTCGATGACGTTTTGGGGAACGGTGGATTGTGACCTGGGACGAAGCCGACCGAGGACGATAGCGAACCGTGGGAGACTTGCCTGATGCGTATTAGATGGCGCGGACTGGAGCTGCCCAGCAATGTGGCGCTCGACGAATCGATAAGCACCCACACGTACGGACGTTTTGTAATCGAACCGTTCGAACGCGGGTTCGGTACCACCATCGGAAACTCCCTGCGCCGGGTGCTGTTGTCCAGTATTCGGGGCGCGGCGGTGTGCTCGGTGAAGATTGCGGGTGCGTCGCACGAGTTCACCAGCATTCCGGGGGTGCTAGAGGATGTCACCGACATCATTCTGAATATTAAGGGCCTCGTGGTGCGAAGCGAGTTCGAGGAGCGGGAGACCATTAAGGTGTCGCGTTCCACCAAGGGCGAAGTTCGCGCTGCAGACATCGAAGCTGGCCCTGGCGTTGAAGTGATCAACGGGGACCATGTGATCGCCACGCTTACTGAGGATATTGATTTCAGCATTGAGTTGGCCGTTCGCACGGGGCGCGGCTACACCACGGCGTTGGAGAACACCCCCAACGAGCACGAGATTGGCGTGATTGCCGTCGACTCTACGTTTTCGCCCGTCATTCGTGTCCGCTACCGAACCGAGGATACGCGGGTTGGGCAGCGTACCAACTACGATCGGTTGATTCTTGAGGTGTGGACCGATGGCACCATTGCCCCTGAAGACGCCGTGGTCGAGGCTTCCAAGATCCTCCGCAAACACCTGAATCCGTTCGTGCACTACAACCAGAGCGGTGATGCGATGGTGCATACCGCCGCGACACCGGAGTCGCACGGCGCACCGAAGATCGGCAGCGAGCTGGAGTCACTGTTGAAGAGACCCGTCTCGGATCTCGATCTCTCGGTGCGGGCAAGCAACTGCTTGGAGGCCGCCCGGATTCAGACCGTTGGCGAGATCGTCTGCAAGACCGAGGCGGAGCTGCTGCGCCTGAGGAGTTTCGGCAAGACGTCGCTACGCGAGGTTCGTCGCAAACTGGCCGACTGGCGGCTGTCTTTCGGACTGGTGTTTGAGACGCAAGGGGACTCGACTGAAGATGGCGCTTCTCCTCAAGATGAGACACTTTCCGAGCTGCCGGTGACCACGCCTGGAGCGATGGCGGATGTAACTGACGTGAATTCAAACCCGCAGGAGCAACCGGTTCCTGCGGACCCGACGTAACGTAAAACCCATGCCCGAAAACGCGGGCGACGCGAAGTAGCGAACAGCCATGAATCATAGAAGATCGTTACGCAAACTGAACCGTACTTCGGCGCACCGCAAAGCGATGCAGCGAAACCTTGCCCAGTCGCTCTTCGAGCATGGTCAGATTCAGACGACGCTGCCCAAGGCCAAGGACCTCAAACCGTTCGCTGAACGCTTGATCACCCTTGCCAAGCGTGCTCGACAAGGTGATCTGATCGCCAGGCGACGCATACACCATTTGATGGGCGAACGATCGATGATTCCCGCCGATCACCGCGACGCCTACGCCGAGCTCTCCGACGCCAAGCGAAAGCAAGTGATGTTTGCACGCAGCGGCCGGCGGCATCGCACAGGGGCGGCGAAGGGACGTATGGAGTTCACGGCCGAGAGTGTCACGCGGCGTCTCATTGAATCCGTCGCCCCACGCTACGAGAATCGCCCCGGTGGCTACACGCGGTTGGTCAAGCTGGCGAAACGCCGCGTTGGGGACCAGAGCTTCCTGGCCCTCGTTCAGTTGACCGGTGCTGAGGAAGGCCCCGGCAGCGTCACACGTCCCGCGAAGACTTCACGCAGGCGTAGGGCCGACGCACGCTACGCCGCGGCGGTTAAGGCAGCAAAGTCGTTCACCAAACGCGACGCGGCACCTAAGTAAGTCCGAGGCGAGCTGCGGATTCATCTCAGGCGGACATCCGAGTTCAGGTTGGAATCCGGCGTTCGCCTGAGCCCTTGGCCAGAGGGATCGACCCATGTCCACGTCGACGAGTTGTCCTTTCTGTAGGATCGTCGCAGGGCAGCTGCCCGCAGCCGTCGTGCTATCGACGGACCACGTAATCGCATTCCTCGACATCAGTCCGCTGGCAGACGGACACACGCTTCTCATTCCAACGGACCACTACCCTACATTGAGCGACATGACCCCCGAGGCGGCTTGTCGGTTGACGCAACACTTGCCGGCACTGACCTCCGCGATTATGTCGGCCACCGGCGCAGTCGGAGTCAACGTGCTTCAAAACAACGGCGCAGCCGCCGGGCAGATCGTCGAGCACGTTCACTTTCACCTCATCCCGCGCGTCGAGGGCGATGGGCTAGGTTTCCGCTGGAACGCAAAGACCTATCCCACCGGCCGGGCGGAATCAGTGCGCAACGACATCCAGGCGGCATTGGCCGGCTGATCCCCGGCGCGTTGCCTCTCGGCCTCTCGCGCTGGCAGTCAAACGTGATGCCGCTATCATGCGCATGTATGCGCGCGAAGTACAAAGCTGTTCTCATCGATTTCTATGGCACCGTTGCGTGCGGGGACGCCGAAGCTGTCGAGGCGGTTTGCGATCGAGTGGTGGCCGATCAAGGACTCAACATGTCCGCACGCGAGTTGGCCATTGCCTGGGGCAATCGATTCTTCAAGACGATAGACGCTTGCAGTGCGAGCGGCTTTCGCATTCTTCGCGAATGCGAAACGACCAGCCTTATCGAAACGTGCGAACCGCTTTGTGGCCAGTTCGACCCTACGCCATACGTTGACGAACTGTTCGACTTCTTGAGTGCTCCGCCACTGCATTCCGATGCTGTCTGTGCGCTCGAAGGGTTGCATCTTCCGCTGTGCTGTGTGTCCAACGCTGACTCCGACCATCTGCGTTGCGCCATCGCTCGGGACAAGTTGCGTTTCGACGCCGTCGTGTGCAGCGAAGACGCGCGATCCTACAAACCAGACGAGGAGATTTTCAGGATGGCACTGAAGGTCATGGGATGCGCCCCCGGCGAGATCGTCCATGTAGGCGATTCGCTGCACAGCGATGTCGCAGGGGCCAGGCGATCCGGGATAGATGCGATTTGGGTTTGCAGAGACCGACGAATCCACGATATCGGAGACGCCGAACCGAATTATAAAATCAGATCTCTGCACGAGTTACATGCGATTCTAACGTGATCGCTTCGCCGTTGTCTGAACTGTGGATTGTTGTCCGACTCCGACTGATAAGTTGCATTGATACCATTCATGTGGTATTATTTAACTAGAGGAAACTATTGACGCGAGGCAAGGAACAGGCGGCCTGCTGAATTCGAGTTGAAAGGGCCAGGTCATGACGAACTCAATCACCCGACGAGTGTGGATCGCGGTGTGCGTGGGGGCCATGGTGCTCGCGAGCACGCCGGTTGCTGATGCGGGCAAGGTGCAGAGCAGATCATCCCGAGGCCGACAGGCGGTTGGTGGAAAGCGAACGTCGCCCAATCGATCTGTGCGCCGTTCGAGCGGCGTCACACGACGATCCATCGGATCGCGCTCAAACATCGGCCGTTCGACTTCGCGCAGCCGACCTTCCGGCATCCGTAGCGGTCGATCGGCAGTGGGAAGGCGTGGCGTGTTTTCGCGGTCGAGTTGCGTTCCATCGCGCGCTGCGTCGTCGTCGACGACCGGGCGTTCCGCCGCTTCGCCGTCCGTGTCACGCACGTCGTCAATCGGTAAGGGCAGGTCGTCCTCACGCTACTCGGGTACCAACCGATCGCGCGGCGTTGCCGTGCAGCCTAGGTTCACGAGGCCCGCGATTTCCAGTTCATCACGCGCCGCCGACGTACGGTCTCGGACATCCCGGACCAAGCCGAGGAAGAGTTCTGCGTTCCGCCGCCCTGATCTGAACCTATCGCGGCGGCCGCTGACGACGCGGTCCGCGCCGCCACGTCTCGAACGCTACGCTACGGGTGGAAGTGCAATTCGCAGCAGGCGCCCTGCCGGCAGCAGTGTGGGCAAATCGCGCGCGGGGATTTCTGAGCGGCGGGGCGCGACCTCGCGTGGTAATCGGCATGACGGCAGAAACGCGATGGGGTCGCAGTCGGGGCGGCCGATCGATTTCTCATATTCAAACTTCGGTCGCAACGGCTACGAACGCGGCGGTTTGACGGTGGGGCGCGACGGAATCCGTGTACACTATGATCGACAACGGTATCGTGACCGCAATCATGATAGACATCACTTCACGCACGGGCATCATGGCGAGTTTTTCGGCGGATCCTACTACCCGTACGGATACGTAAGCCTCTACGACACGTACTACCATCGCTACCCGTACCGCCATGTCGCGTTGTACGATTACACGCCGACCTGGACGGTGTACGTCGACACGCCGATCGTTGAGACCGTATACGTCGACCGACCCGCCAGGACAGTCTATGTTGAAGAGCAAACGAGCGGCGTCGACGTTGTCTATCCAACCAGGAGGGCAATGGGCTCGGCGGAGACGCAGGACGATTTCGTGGGTCCGATCGCGCAGCCGGCTGGCCGTCAACAGACGATACGCGTCGACCCGCAAGAGCGCGTCCCGGTGAACAACGCGTGGCTTGCGAGCGGGGACGGCGAATTCCTCGCCGGCGACTACGATGCCGCCCGAAGGTCGTTTTCGTATGCTGTCTTGGAGGATTCTCGCGACGGGTTCGCTGCGTTGGCCTACGGGCTCGTACAGTTCGCGCTCGGGGACTACGTCGCTGCGGCCGATGCGCTGCGTCGCGGCCTATCGCTCGCGCCGGACGTATTGGACCGCCCCATTGACATCACACGCCAGTACGGCAGCGCGGAGGCGATGACGACGCACGTGCAGGCCATCCAGTTGCATCTGTCCGCCCATCCGGATGACGCTGCGGCGTGGTTCGTGCTCGGTTACGTCGAGTATTCCAGCGGCAACGCCCGCGAGGCTGCCCGCGCCTTCGATAAGGCTGCATCTCTGAACCGTGACGATCCCTACGCTGCCACGCTGCGTGATGCCGCAAACCGGGTTACGCAGTAATCGGTCACCCAACGAAGTGACACGCATTGACACTCTATCCGCCCATAATACCCGCCCATAGGTGATCCGGCCCGTCGCGGTAGGTTCAGCGTGCGGCCTAGAGCATCCCTAATCCAATCGTAGCGCGTTCGGCGTCTGTTAGGGTTGCGCGATGCGGGTTGCGCTTGTAGGTTTCTTGCTGGTTCAATGAATGAACCGGGAAGGAGCCAAGGATGGGTGTTGCGTACGGTCAGGATCTG
>JAJDDU010000227.1 GCA_029260155.1 Phycisphaerae bacterium
CGCAGAAAGTGTGGCAACCCAGATCCTGTTTCCCAATCCACGGGCAAATCCGGAGGATTACAGCATCCTGCGCCTGAATGCGCGCGAGGCGGATTTTCTTTCCAGCCCGACAGCCGGGTTGCGGCTGGCATTGATCCGTTCCGGGGCCGACAGCGTGTTCGTCAATACCGATCTCGCAGGCTTGGGCGGTCTGGTCACTGTTCTTGGTGGCGGCAAGACCGGCGAGGAAAAAGCGCCTGCCGATTGGCGCAAGAAAGAAGAATTCTGGAAGGACATGATGTGAAAGCACGATTTTTTCTGTTGGTCGCCATGGCGGCCCTGAGCGCTTGCGAAGGTGCATCAACAGGCGTGCGTTCGCCCTGTTTTGAGCGGCCAGCGATGGCGTTCTCGGCCCCTGCTCCCGACCGTGTTTCGCGGAATGTGCATTGTGATTTCCAGAGCTTCTAGAATGGCGGTTCCGTTGGCCTTGGGTCTTGGCTCGCTTGCCTCCGCGCAGGGCGTGCCAGTGATCGACGGCTCCAATCTTGCCCGGGCCGTGTCGCGCGTTGAGGAAATCGCACGCGACGCCTTGCGGCAGGGCCAGAAGCGCGACGCCCGCCAGGAACAAGCGGATATCTATCAAGAGCAGCTTGAAGCCTATGAGCGTTTCCTTGAGGAGACCACCGGAGTCACCGACCTGAGTGGGTTCGAGGCTGGTGGGCCCGGCTGGGCGAGCGCTGCAGAGACTTACCCGGCACTGGAAGATAATCCTGATGCCGATCGTCTCTTCGGTGAGCCCAGCGACGTGGAACGCATGATCATCACGGTGGCGCGGCGCTATGAGGGTCACCCCGGCGTTGCGGCCGCCGGTCTGACACCACTGACGTGGCGTATCCTGTTTCAGTCCTTGATCAAGCAGGAAAGCCGTTTCAACAATGCGGCTGTCTCCCCCGTGGGTGCGCGCGGTTTTTGTCAGCTGATGCCGGGCACAGCATCGGATCTCGGTGTGAACCCATATGATCCTTGGGAAAACCTGGACGGTGGTGCACGCTACATTCTCACGCAACTGAACCGCTTCGGTCGGATCGATCACGCTCTGGCGGCCTATAATGCAGGTCCTGGCCGTGTTCTCGAGTATGGTGGTGTGCCTCCTTTCGAGGAAACCCAGACCTACGTCCGGCGCATCAACGGCTATTACAACGACTATCTTGGCACCATCACCGGCGTCGATATGACGGGGTCACTGGCGGGCTTCGATGGCGCTTCGGCCGCCTGGGGCAACTGGGCGGATGCCTCGGTCGGCTATGGCGCCTACATGGGCACCCAGATCGATCAGGCCATGACCCGGATCGCGGCGCTTTTGCGTGAAGATCCGCCCGAGAACGCAAAAGAAGCGCTGGACCGCTCCACCTACATGCTTGCTGAACGGGCGCGGCTCATGGCGCTGACGCTGCGTCTGCGCGCGGCCCACGTGAAAGTCGAAGCGGCACAAGGTTTGACCGAGGCCGCCGATCACTTAGAGCAATCCACTTTCTGGAGGTATTCCGATGAGGGCTGACACCCGCCTTGCCGCTATCCTTGTCGCGGGCACGCTCATGGCGGCACACCTGCCCCCTGCCTTCGCTCAGGGTGTGCCGGTGATCGATGGATCGAACCTCGCGCAGAATATCGAGCAGCTGCAGGCCGCGCTGCGCGATGCGGAAAACCAGCTCCAGCAAATCGAGGAATTGCGCACCCAGATCGAGCGCCTCACCAATATTCAGGGCCTGCTTGATGAAGTCCTGGGATCGGTTACCGGCCTGAACGAAATCGCGGCCCTTTACAACGATGTGGAGGACCTGCGTGCCCGCACCCAGAAGATCACCGATCTATCGGGTTTCATGGACAACCTGTCACTCGGGGATTTTGACAGCCTGCTGGACGATCTGCTCGATGGCGACGTCACCATGGGTGAGCGCCGCGCCGCAGATGCCATGCGCGAGACCATGGCCAGTGCGGGGTTCACCTCAGAAAAGCTCACGGAGCTGAACGACGCCGGGAACCCGCAAGGCGCTGCCATAGCCGATCTGGCGGCTGCGAATGCCATGGTCATCGGGCAAGCCCAGATTTCCTACGAGGAGGCCGGCCAAAGCATTGAACGGATCGATGGGCTGGTGGAGGCGATTGGCGATCAGGAAACGCTGAAGGAATCGATCGATCTCAACACGCGTATGGCCGCGGAGACGAATTACATGCTGGGTCAGATGTGGCGCCTGAATGCCGCCCAAGGCTTGGCGCAAGGTCAAAACGGCATCGATTTCGCGGCCGAGCAGGCCCGCACACGCTCCTTCTTTGATTTTTCCGGCACCGAGGATTGACCCTTGAATACATCACTCAAAGCACTTGCAGTTTTCATCACCCTCGCAGGCAGTGCGTGGGCCGAAGGCCAGCAAGACCTGCCCGACGAGACATTGCTCGGAGAGGTCGTGATTGCAACCGAAATGTGGGAGAAAGAACGGCTCCTCAAGCTGATGCGCGAGGTACAAGCAAGGGGGCTTTTGATGTTCCCGAAGCCGAAAGCCTGCACCTTCAGCTATCCGGACACTGAGTTTTTCGGCAACGAGATTTTCCGCGGGGCGGTTCGATGGGGCTTTGGCACGGACCTCAGGGAGCTTGCGATGTCGCAAGGCTTCTGCGGCTGCATCTATGATCTCGGATCGCTCGATGCGTTTACGCAGGAACGGATAGGCAAAGCGGCTCAGGGTGCGATCATCAGTGATTTCAGTGTCTTCCGCAAATACCGCCGTAGCGATTGGTCAGATGTAAACGAGCGCTATCAGATCTTTCAATTGGAGCGGTGTGGTAGTTAAGGATGGCCATAATCGCTGAGGTTCTGGCATTGGTCGATGCAACTGTCGCGAACGTAGCAGCCGACACATATGGTGACACGGTTGCTGCGGTGCGCCCTGTTGTACAGGCCGCGTCTGTGTTGGTGGTCGTTCTTGTCGGCGCGAATATGGCTCTACAAGCCGTGCCGCTCTCTGTTTCCACAATCGTGTCAGTGGGGCTGCGCATTGTGCTGGTCAATGTGTTTTTGATCTACGCAAACCTTTCTGTTCCGTACGAAGCGCTGACAAATGCGCCTGCCGAACTTGGTGCAGGTATTCTCAACTCCCTCTCTGGTGGCGATGTCACAAATCTTTATGACGGCATCGACGATCTCTACTCCCAAGCCCTGAATGTCGGACAGGCGATCAGCCAGAATGGCGGTTGGCTGGCCGGTGCCATGACCAGCGTCGTCATGTTTCTTGTGGCCGCCGCCATGGCAACGATCACCATCATCGTTCTGTCGGCAGCCAAGATCATGTTGGCGGTATTGATCGCCATCGCACCTGTGGCCGTGGCCTGCACAGTGTTCAAACACTCGGCGCCGCTGTTCGAGGCCTGGGTCAAACTCGCCATCGGTTTTTCCTTCGTCCCGCTATTCGTGGCTGCCATGGCCGGCTTCACCATAGCGACGGGTGAAGCCGTCGCACCTGATAGCCTCGACGGCGTCGAAACACTCGGGGACGCGATCTCATTCATCGTGGTGATGATGATCGGTGCCGGCCTGATGTTGCTCGTGCCAACTTTCGCCCAAGGTCTTGCCGCCACGAACATCGGCCTCGCCTCGATCGGTGCAAATGCCGCGCGGATGCCCGGGAACGCGTGGCGCAATACCGGTGCCGCGATCCGGGGCGGCGATGACATGCGACGGGGCTTCAACGCAGGGCTTCAGGGACAAGGCGTCTCCGACCGATTGTCCAGCGCGGCCCGCGCCGGGAGCTATGCGGGCGGTGCGGTCAAGCTCGCCGGAAAGATGAAGAAGGGATAGTCATGAGTGATTTCGACTTCGATTTGGTGATGGGTCCGCGCCGGGCAGCGCGCGCCGCATGGATCGTTGCGGGCTGTTCCTGCGCCGTTACCGTGCTGTTGGCTTTGACCATCACGGTCATGTTGCCCCTGCGCGAAACCGAAGTGTTTACCGTTCTCGTCGACAGCACGTCGGGTGCAGCAGAGCGCATCTACCAGGTTCAGCCGATCGGTATCACCGATGAGGAAGCGATCAAGGAGTCGCTGCTTGTCAGCTATATCACCGACCGTGAGAGCTATTTTCGGGTCGGCATTCAGGAACGGCTCGAAAGTGTCCAGCGGCGCTCCAGTGGGCCAGCCCGCGCCTCGCTGATCGACCTCTGGACCACGGGGTCCGAGAATTATCCACCGCGAAGCTATGGCACGAATGCGCAGGTCGACGTCCGCGTGCGAGCAATCACCTTCCTGCAGGACGACGTGGCCCAGATTCGGTTCGACAAACGCCTCACCCGACCCAACCAGACACCGGTCACGCAAACATTCATCGCCACCGTAGGGTTTGAGTTTGCCCCCCGCCGCGAACGCTCTCTGACACGCGTCTGGGAAAATCCCCTTGGCTTCTCGGTGACAGCTTACCGGGTCGACGCCGAAACACTGACACGAGAATAATTCATGAAAACTTGTCTACTTGCCATCGCAACGGTCTGGGGATTGCTCGCAACACCCGCCTTGGCCGAGCGCGCACCGGTCACCATGGGACAGGACGCCCGCGTTCGCCACGTGACCTTCGACCCGACGGATGTGATCCGGATCGACACCCACCTTCGGGTGAACACGTCAATCGAACTCGGTCCCGGCGAACGGATCAATCAGGTCCTGATCGGTGACTCCGCATCCTATGAAGTGGAGGTTCTGTCGAACCGCAATACGATCTCGATCAAGCCTGTCGAGGCTCGGGCCGCGACAAACCTGACGATCTTTACCAACCGCCGCGCTATCGCCTTCTATCTGACAGAGGGACGCTCGCGGACACAGTCTTTCCGGGTCGTCGTAAACTTTCCCGACGAGCGGCCCGCCGGGCGCCAGCTTGCGGCTGGAGGCCGTGATGTCGGCTATCAGTTCGCGGGCGACGGTTCGATCCGCCCGGTGCGGGTCTGGAATGATGGGCGCTCGACCTTCTTTGAATTCCGGCCCGGCGTGCGGCCCTCGATCTTCGGCTTGAACGCCCAAGGCTACGAGATCACCCAGAACAGCCAAACCCAAGGTGCGGTCGTCCGTGTCACCGGCGTGCGGGACGCCTACACGATCCGCATGGGCGACGATCATATCTGCATCACCCGTGAGACTGGTGGGTTCACGACCGAGGCTGCTGCCGTGGCCGCCCTGCGTGGACGGGAGTTCTGATCATGAGCGACGAGAAAGCCGGGGAAAAAGAATACAGTGTTGCGCCCAAGCGGCGCGCGTCGCTTGGGCTGAGGCTTGGTCTGGGTGCGCTCCTGTTGGCGGGGACCGCCATCATTGCCTACCCGCTTGTGCAAGGCAGCGGCGTCACTTCTGCCGTCGAGACATCGAAAGCCGACGACTTTCAGGATCAGGTCGATGGTGACGGGTTCGGCCGCATGACAGCCGACGCTGAACCGACCGAACAAAGATCGGAGCCGAGGTTCGATCCCGGACCAATCGAGGATGAACTCGCGGCGCAGCGCCAGGCGCTGGAGGAGCAGAACGCCAAGCTTGCGCGCGACGTGGCTGCCCTACAAGCCCAGTTGGCAAGACTGGCCGAGGCCCCTGCCCCCGACAATTCCGCCGAACTGGCCGAAGCGCTACGCTCTGTTCAGGAACAGAACACGGCGCTCATTGCCCAGATGCAAAGCGAGATGGACACCCGATTGGCAGAAGCCGATCTTGAAGCGCAAAAGCGTATCGCCGATGAGGTTGCCGCACGCGCACGTGTTGCCGATGGCCGGATGGAGCAGTTGATGGAGCAAATGCTCGGACTGCAGCGCCAGAACGACGCCCTGCAACAACAGATCGATGACGGTATGAGTGACGCTCTACGCGCGCAAACCGAGCGGGATCAACTCGCCGCCGAGGAAGCCGCGCGGCGGGCTGAACTGGACCGTCGGCGTGCCGAGGCGGCGGCGCTGCGCGACACACAAATCCGGTCCGAGGGGGTGATCTTTGATGGGGGCGGCCAGACGGGCAGTCCGGCATCCGATCCCGAGAGGGGCCCTGCGGTCGGAGATGCCGCCGCACGTGCCTTCGTGTTGGAAGGTGCCCAGCCCGTTCAAGTAGCGACAGCGGAAGTTATCGCCAATCCTTCCAATACGGTTCTGCAGGGCACGCTCATTCAAGCGTCACTGGAAACCGCCATCGATTCTACATTGCCCGGACAGATTACGGCCATCGTGAATTACCCGGTCTCGAGTTTCGATCAGTCCCGCGTTCTCAGTCCCGAAGGCTCTCGCCTCTTCGGGACCTACAATTCGAATGTCTCTTTGGGCCAGGCCCGCATTCTGGTTGGCTGGTCACGCATCGTCACACCCGAAGGGCAATCGGTACAGCTCGCCGCATTCGGCGCGGACGATCAGGGCCGCTCTGGCGTCACTGGCTCCGTGAACTCCCGCTTTGGGCTGCGCTTTGGCACAGCCGCATTGCTCTCGATCATCGGCGCAGGACCGGCAATCGCCGCATCCGAGGCCAGCTCCGAGACCGGATCAGAAATTGCCGAGGATGTCGCGGGCAGTTTTTCGCAGGCCACCGATGCGGTGATCGGCGAATATGCCACCCTGCCTCCGGTTATCTCGGTCCAGCCAGGTGCTGCGATCAGTGTGATCGTCGACCGTGATCTCGAGTTCTATTAAGTGCGTTTCTGGTGCCCCAAACTGACTATGTGGCGAAACGCGCGTTCGACCGAAGGGAGAGGCAGCGTGTTTCGACGCAACACAAACCTGAAACGCACGGGCGGCCAGCCATGAACCAGGCGGCAGAAAAAACCAGTTTTCTTTCCACCTATCTTAAACCTCTGGCTGCACCGCTCTCCGATCCCTGCGTGGTCGAAATAGCGGTCAATCCCGATGGAAAGGTCTGGGTGGAAACACGGGGGGCTGAGCATATGGTCGGCCTCGAGGGCGTGTTCTACTCCCCTTCCCAAGCTCGGGACCTTGCAACATCCATTGCCAGCGCCACCCACGGACAGATCAGCGAGAAAAAGCCGCTCGTCTCCGGCAAGATCGAGATGAATGGCAAGCCGATCCGGGCACAGGTCGTCTATCCGCCCGTCGTGGATGGCGGGCCCTCGATCACTTTGCGCCGCTATAGTGAAGACCAACTCACCTTGGGCGACATCGGTCTGTTGCACGGTGGACTGGTGGATTTGGATGCCGAACGACAGGAAAAAGCCGAACGGGTGATCGCGCTGACCCAGGCGGGGGACATTCGAGCCGCCATGAAACTCTGCATCGACGAGCGGTTGAACATCATGATCAGCGGCGGGACGTCCACGGGCAAAACGACTTTTGCCCGGGCACTTCTCGCGCTGGTGACCGATACGGAACGTATCGTGACCATCGAGGACGCATTCGAGCTCTTCCCGCCGCAACCCAATCGCACGATGCTCAAGGCGGACCGTATCCCCTCAAGTGAACGCACCGCGGCCAAGTTGCTGGAGACCTCTTTGCGCATGCGTCCTGACCGGATCATTCTTGGTGAGTTGCGCGGCGATGAATGCAAGACGTTCCTCGACGCGATCAACACCGGCCATTCCGGCTCTTTCACCACAATTCACGCCGATACCGCGCAAAAGGCGCTCGACCGCCTAGCCCTCATGGTCATGTCCGTCGGCATCAATATGGGTTTTGAGGAGGTAAGGCGCTACGCCGCGTCCAGCATCGATGTCGTGGTGCAGCTTGGTCGGAAGGACGGGAGACGTGGGGTCGAACAGGTGTGGGTGCCGGGCAGCTCAAATCCCTGAGGGGATCTGCTGGTTCACATCGGATGATGCGTGCGCGCAGCGAAGATGCATGACAATGCATCCCGCTCGGTAAACGGAAATAAATTCGTTTACCGGTTGTCACGGTCAACCCAAAATTATAAGTTTACCGAGACAATCATCTGGAGGCCGACATGGCCAACCTAAGCTCAGTGGCACGCTCAGCCTATGGCGATCTCTTGCGCCTGCTGAAAGACGACATGGTCGCCAATGTGCGTGGCTCGCTCGTCACCAAGGAACGCGGCGGCAAGGTCTACTGGTACGCAGCCGAAAAGATCGGCAGTGACGTAAAATTCTGGTATATTGGCCCGGACAGCCCAGAGACGCGCAATCGCGTGGACCGCATGAACGAACTGCGGGAACAGGCTGTGGACCGCAAGCGCGAACGCGCCCGGCTTGCGCGTCTTCTGCGCGCCGAGGGCATGACCCCCGTAGATCGCGGCACAGGCGGGCTGCTGCTCGCCATGGCCAAGGTCGGAACCTTCCGGCTGGGCGGCACCCTGATCGGCACAAATGCCTTTCGTTTGATGGAAGGAGAGCTGGGCACCACCCTTCCCCTTGGCAGCGTGGCGAACACCGGGGATGTCGATATCGCACAATTCGAGCGTCTGTCGGTAGCCTTGCAGGACGCCGTCGAACCATCGCTTGCCGAAACCTTCTCGGCGCTCAAATTTGACCCCGTTCAGGGTCTTGACCGCGATAGTGTCTGGCGCTGGCGGCAAAGCGGACAGACCGGCATGATGATCGAATTCCTGACGCCATCTTTCGACGCGGAAGAGGGCATTCGCGATCTCCCCGCCCTCGGCGTCAAGGCGCGAGCCCTGCATCACTTGAACTATCTGATTTCCGATCCGATCCACGCCGTCACCCTCTATCGGGACGGCATCCTTGTGCAGATCCCAAGGCCCGAGAAATTCGCCATACACAAGCTGATCGTTGCAGACCGCCGCCGCGACGGGCCGGAATCCTTCAAGGCCGAAAAGGACCGCCTGCAGGCCGCGTTCATTATTGAAACCATGGCCGAAGATCGCCCGTCCGATATCTGGGACGCATACGCCGACGCAATGGCGCGCGGCCCCAGGTGGCGTGAGAGGATCGAACGGACGCTGCAGCGAATGCGCGACACACGAGAGATTCTGATAGCGTGCGAGGCAGGGTAGCACGGTCACTCGCGATGTGCAGGAATAGTCGTTTTCTGGTCTGGTTCCAAGGATCAGGTCGCGCGGGCGGCTCGCTTTGAAGGCATATGTAACTCCGGGAGACTTCGC
>JAJDDU010000228.1 GCA_029260155.1 Phycisphaerae bacterium
GGGCAAGACCATCGTCTGCCACCTCGCCGCCTACACGCGTGTGTTGCGCGGGGAAAAAGTACACATCGTCACGGTCAACGATTACCTCGTTCAGCGCGACGCCGAGTTCGCGAAGCCAGTGTTCGAAATGCTCGGCGTCACCGTCGGCTACATCCAGTCTCAGCTCGACCCCGGCGGACGCGAGGGCATCCGCCAGGACGCCTACAATTGCGACATCACCTACGGCACGGCCAGCGAGTTCGGCTTCGACTACCTGCGCGACAACATGAAAGTCCGCCTCGTCGACCAAGTGCAAGGCCGTCTCGACTTCGCCGTCATCGACGAGGTCGACTCCATCCTGATCGACGAAGCCAGAACGCCGCTCATCATCTCAGGACCAGCCCACGACGACGTCAACCGCTACAAATGGGCCGACGGCATCGCCAGAATCCTCGTGCGCAAGCAGGCTGAATTCGACAGTGCGACCGCCAAGGTCATCGCCGGGTGGAACAACGAACTCCCCGAAGCATACGCGGCGAATCAGAAGGCCGAAGGAGCATTCGCGCGATTCAAGGTCGACGCCACCATGCTCACCGAAGACGAAGCAGAGGCCATCGGACACCGCCAGGCCTACGTCGTCCAACGTGATCGAAAAAGCATCGGCCTCACGCACGACGGAATCGCCATCGCACAGGAAGAAGCCGGCATCGGGAGCTTCTACGTCGGCGCCAACATGGACAAACCACATCTCGTCGAGCAGGCCGTCCGCGCTCACGTCGTCTACGAACGCGACAAGGAATACGTCATACAAGACCGGGAAGTGGTCATCGTCGACGAAAACACCGGCAGGCTTATGATAGGCAGGCAGTGGTCCGACGGGCTGCACCAAGCCATCGAAGCCAAGGAAGGCGTTCCCGTCAAGCAGGAGACCCAAACCCTCGCAACCATCACCATTCAGAACTTCTTCAAGCTCTACGGCGCGATGTCCGGCATGACCGGGACAGCCGCCACCGAAGCGGACGAGTTCATGAAAATCTACAAGCTCGACGTCGTCGAGATCCCGACCAACAGGCCCGTCAACCGCGTCGACCACAACGACAAGATGTACCGCAGCACCGAACACAAATTCCAGGCCATCGTAGACGAAATCCACGAGGTCAGACGCAGAGGGCGTCCGCGCGATCCTTTCCTGATCGCAGACGTCTTGCACGCGCTAAAACCGATCGCCGGTCGCCTGAACCAAGATACCTCCAATATTGACGAAGCCATCCGTCAGTTCAACAAAGCAGAGGAAGGCGACCAGAAGGTCATTGACTTCATGCTCGAAACATATGACGTCGTCATGGGCGACCTCGCAACAGGCAAGCCCGTCCTCGTCGGCACCACAAGCGTTGAAAACTCCGAGAAGCTCTCCACGCTCCTCGAACGGACGTACGGCATCGAACACGAAGTGCTCAACGCAAAAAACCACGCTCGAGAAGCAGACATTGTCGCCAAAGCAGGGCACCGATCGCTGCCTACCCGCGGAGCCGACAAGATTCCAGTAGGCAATGTCACGATCGCAACCAACATGGCCGGTCGTGGAACCGACATCAAACTCGAAGAGGGCGTGGTCTACGACAAATGCAAGGTCTCCGACGAGGCGGGCGCCAACACGCTCTATCCGGTCGGCGCCACCAAGTGCTGCATTAACTGCGAGGAATACGACGCCGAGACCAACTGCGCCCACTGCTACAAGCCCAAGCTCGACCCGCGCTTCCCCGCACTCGGTCGCAAAGTGTGCTCGCTCTGTCCGCCCTGCGGAATGCACATCATCGGGACCGAACGCCACGAAGCGAGACGCATCGACAACCAGCTCCGAGGGCGATCCGGTCGTCAGGGAGACGCGGGCTCCAGCCGATTCTTCCTCTCTCTCGAGGACGACCTCCTCAAGATGTTCATGCCCGACTGGATGCTCAAGATGATGGAGAAACTCGGCTTCAGCGAGGGCTCCAGCCTCGAAGACAAACGCCTCTCCAAAGGCATCGAGCGCGCCCAGCGAAAGGTCGAAGAGCGAAACTTCTCTTCTCGCAAGCACCTCATCGAGTGGGACGAACCCATGGACTTCCAACGCAAGGAATTCTACAGCGCCCGACAGCGAATACTCGAAGGACGCGATCCCGAGACCATCATCTTCGACACCATCGATGAGTCCATCTCAGAACGCGTCGTCGATTTCCTCGCCGGAAACTACCGCGAGCGCTGCGTCACAGAGTGGTGTCGATCGAAACTCGACCTGCAAATCGACCCCAAAATGGTCGACATTGATGACCTCGATGAATCCCAAAACAACATCCGCGAACACGCCAAGCACGAATCACGCGAGTCGATACGAACCTCGCTGATCGAGTACATCGATCCAGACAGCGAAGCCGACGAGTGGGATCTCGCAGGGCTGCTGAGTTGGGCACAACGCAACTACAAATTCGCGCACACGCAGAACCAACTGCGAAAAATGGACCCGCGCGACATCGAGGACGCCCTCTTCGAGGCAGCCGAAAAACACTACGATCAGCTTGATCTAGACGGCATGAAACTCTTCATGGATGACACCTACGGTCGAGCGCGGCTGTGTGAGTGGGCCAAGCAGAAGTTCGAGATCAAGCTCGGCGACGAAGAGCTGTCCGACACGTCGAGCGACAATGCCACCGCGTTAATCAAGGAGCGTGTGCGTGAGGCCTACCGCGAACGCGAAATCGCCTATCCCGTCGAACAGTGTATCGCGTTCACGTTCGGGCAGGTCGGCACCGACAGTGCACAGGCTTGCGAGCGTGTCTGCAACTGGGCAAACGGAAAATACAGGGTCGCCTGGACGGTTGAACAGCTTCAGGGTCGGGCGGTCGAGGACATTGCCAAGCAACTCCTCGACCTGCAAACGGATTGGCTCGCCAACGGAAAACTCGACACCGAGATCGACAGTGCCATGTCCAGTCACCAGGGTGACGAGCTTTCCGAGTGGGCCAAATCGCGATTCGGACCAGCCTTCGACGAAAGACGCCTCCAGGAATCTCCCGATTCGTCGCGCGACGCCCTCCGCGAGATGGGGCGCCGAATGCTTCGTTATGAACTGACCGCCCTCGAAGGCGCCATCCTCCTGCGCATCTACGACCAAGCCTGGAAAGACCACCTGCTCGAAATGGACCGCCTCAAACATGCCGTCATGCAGCGACCCATGGGGGGTGATCAGACCCACCCACAGAGTCAATACGCCATCGAGGGACGCGAGTTCTTCGACCAGATGTGGACCCTCATCCGCACCCGTGTGACCGACATAATCTTCAAGCTGCGTCCCGGCGGCGGCCCGGCCCCGTCGTCCCCCGCAGCCCAGCAGTCCATGAGCATGAGTCACGCAGACGCCACCAACGCAGGCTTCGCAGGCGCCGAAGCCGATCGCGCCGCAGCCATGAAGGCCCAAGGCTCGGAAAACAAGGTCGAGACTATTCGACGTGCGGAACCAAAGGTAAAACGCAACGACCCCTGCCCCTGCGGCAGCGGCAAGAAGTTCAAACAATGCCACGGTCGCCAGGGCTAACGGCGCTTCGTCGCCAGACTTCGGTGGCCGATGTGTTTGGTGGTCCGGTGGGAACGGGCAGCGATTCTCGAGAGTATTCTGGTCGAGCATTGAGTTCAATGTCACCGGTCACTTGAAAACCAGCCATTAAAGGTCGAATCAAAACCGGCCAGAGAGCGTGGGTCTCCTGCCCTTGGGGGCGTTCGACTTGGGATCGGGTCTGTTTCGCAGTTGGTAGCTCCTGCCTGTCACCGTGATGATTTCGGCGTGTTCGAGGAGGCGGTCCAGGATCGCCGTGGCGGCCGGGATGTCACCGATCAGCTTGCCCCAATCCTCCAGCCTCGCTCTTGTCTTCGCCGACAGGAATCTCGCGTAGCGTGACCTCCCCGGCGAACGAGAGGACGCCGCAGCCGGGCGTCGCATTCCTTTGGCATCGCCGCCGCTGGTACGCGGTCCTCGTACTCACAGGTGCCAACAAATACGCTTGGCGGCTTTGAGTTGGTCTTGGTTAAACGCCCGCTGGCTTGCTCGGAAGCAATGTTGCTGCGGACCGACGCGGTTTTTTCACAATTGGCGCGGGCGCGCGCCCGTCCCATGGTGTTTATGTACTTAGATGGAGTGGGTTTTCTGCTCCGCGTTGGGTGACGGTCGGCGTTTATTGGGGTGTGGTGATTGAAGAATTCGGTGGAGTTCGGCAATCCTCCCTAACCCAAATCAGGGTTTCCCCTTATTGGGTCTCGCGCTATCCCCCTTGCAGCAAGATTGGAGCAGCGTATTACATATTCAGGAACTTTCCTTCTTGACTCGCGTCCCGTAATTCGTGCTAGAATGATTCACGCAACACTGCACGGGCCGTGGGCAGTTTCGGCAAGCTCCGTGTTCCTTGCCTCGAATAGGAGCACCGACCAAAAGGGCTTTCCGCCGACGATTCGATCTACGCCCCCGGCAAACGCGGCTCGCGAGAGCCCAAACTCAAGTTTGCGAAACGAGACTACGCGGTGCACGCGCCGTTTGGATAGCGAGGCTGTTCGAAAAGGAGGTCCGAGATGAAAGCACACACGAGCAAACCGTGGACGAGTCTTCGACGGATGTTGCGTGTAGCATCGTTGGGTGCGCTGGCTCTAGCTGCGCCCGTGCGAGCAGGCGGGCCAGATGCGGCGTTTCCCCTCCACGGCCGACTTGCTGATGGCGCTACTCCAGCGGGGGCACCGGAGGGACCCTGCACACCATCGACCATTTTCTCGGCGGAGCAGCGGTTTGCGGCTGGTCCTGGGGCTCGCTCCGCGGCCATCGGGGATTTTGACGAGGATTTGCTGCCCGATCTGGTGGTGGCCAACGGAGGAGCTTCGAACTGGATATCGTTCCTGCTGGGCAATGGTGATGGCACCTTTCAAACGGCCACCAACGTTACCGTGGGATCGGTGCCTACCGATGTCGCGGTGGCTGACTTGGACGGTGATACGCACCTGGATTTTGTGGCCTCCAATCAGTTTGGCCACAACATCTCCGTCGTTCTCGGGAACGGAGACGGGACGTTTCAGCCGCAGGTCACGTACGCGACCGGCGCTTCAGAGCCGTTCTCTTTGGTGATCGCCGAATTGAACGGACTGGCTGGTCCTGACGTCGCCGTCGCCAATAGGAACGGAACGACCGTTTCGGTCTTTCTGAACAACGGCGACGGAACACTCCAGAGCGTAGTCCTCTTGACATCGGGCGTGTCGCCGAGCGTCATCGTCGCAGCGGATCTCGACAACAACGGCACCGTCGATCTGGTGACCGCAAACGCAAGTTCTAACGACTTGTCCGTTTTTCTCGGCAACGGAGACGGCTCATTTCAGGCTGAGACTCGCGTGGCAACCGGCCAAACGGCGCCGCTCGGCATGGACGCTGGAGATCTGAACGGCGACGACGACGTTGATCTAGTGGTCTCGCACTCTGCCACCGACAAGTCAGTCCTGCTGCTGGGCAATGGTGACGGTACCTTCCAGGCTCCGCAAGTTATCCCGATTCCCAACACAGATTCTTGGTCTGTTCTGATCGCGGACTTGAATGCCGACTTCCTCCTGGATGTTGCGTTGGCCAGGAGACTTAACTTCAGCGTGTGGGTACTGCTCGGCAACGGAGACGGCACGTTTCAGCCCCATGAGCAATTCGCCACCGGTACCGGGCCCGTCGGCCAGGCGCTCGGTGATATCGATGGCGATCAATCGCTCGATTTGATTACCGCCAACATCAACACCAACGATGTTTCGGTCCTGACGAGTAACTGCATCAACACCTGCGGCGACCTGATTGTTGACGCTGGTGAAGATTGTGACGGCGGCGCTTGCTGTACGCTCACGTGTGTGTTTGTGCCGGCGCTGACCCAGTGCCGCGCTTCGTCCGACTTATGCGACGCGCCCGAATCTTGTGACGGCTCATCCGCAGCCTGCCCGGCTGACACCGTTCATCCTGGCACGCTCGAATGTCGCGCCGTCGCCGGCGATTGCGACGTCGCGGAACTCTGTGACGGGACGAATCCAAGCTGTCCAATAGATGCGTTCGAAGCGGACACCGTGGAGTGTCGCGCGGTCGCAGGCGATTGCGATGTGTCGGAGTCCTGCACGGGGTCGTCAGCCGCGTGTCCAACCGACGGTTTCCAACTCGATACGGTTGAGTGCCGCTCCATTGCAGGAGACTGCGACGTGGCCGAGTCGTGCACCGGCTCGTCGGCCGCGTGCCCGGCCGACGGGTTTGAGCCCGACACCGTTGAGTGTCGCTCGATTGCGGGGGACTGTGACGTCGCCGAGTCCTGCACCGGCTCGTCTGCGGCATGCCCGACTGACGCGTTCGAGCCGGACTCGCTTGTGTGTCGCACCGCCGTCGACGAGTGTGATGTCGCTGAGTCCTGCACAGGTTCATCGGCGAGCTGTCCTGCGGATGTCATCATTGACGCCTGCAACTTCGTTGTGAATGATGGTTGCTGTCCGTCCGGTTGCACTTTCGCTGACGATCTCAATTGTCCTCCTGTTTGCGGAAACGGCGTTCTCGAGCCGGGTGAGGAGTGCGACGACGGCGCTACGATCAGCAACGACGGTTGCAGCATGGATTGCGAGCGCGAGGGCTCGTGTTGCGAGATGAACGGCAGCGTGTGCGACGAGACGCTTCCGGGAGGCTGCGCGGGCGAGTTTCTTGGCATCGATACCGATTGCGTCTCGAATACGTGCCCGGTTTGTGGAAACGGCGTGCTTGAAGGCGCGGAGGAGTGTGACGACGGGAATCTCGACGACGGAGATGAGTGTGATTCGAGTTGCGATGAGATACCGCCGTTCAATGACGATTGCGCAACTGCACGCGAAATCACGTCTCTCCCGTTCGCTGAGACAATTGACTGTACGGTGGCGACGACCGGGTTCGATGGAAGCGGGTTCTACAACGTGGCGCGCAATGCTACCTTGGGCGATGATGGAATGGACAACGACGTGTGGTATCGTTGGACAGCCGACGTTGACTGCACGGTAGGCGCTTTGTTTCGCGCTCCCTTCCCTCGGTCGCGTACCTGGACCCATGAAGGCCTCGCCGTCCTGTGGCAGGGTGATGACTGCGGCGCCCGCATAGAGCTAAAGAACCAGGGGAGTATCGACAGGAACGGGTGGTTCGGCGTACTTCACCTCACATGGCCGGCGTTCAAGGGCACCACTTACTGGATCCAACTGGGCGACGCCGGGACAGTTCCGGGTGGCGGTGTTGTTACGTTCGACTTGCAATGCCTCGGCGATTTGGGTTGCGGAAATGGTGTTCTCGAAACTGGTGAAGCCTGCGATGACGGAAATAACATATCCGGCGATGGATGCAGCAGCGAATGTCGGAAGGAAGGGGCGTGCTGTCTTGGCGATGGATCCTGTGTCTCATCCACGTTCGGAAACTGTCCATTTCACTACCACTGGTCTTTTGATTCGTGTGCCACTGTGGCTTGCCCCGTTTGCGGTGATGGCGAGTGCGAGTATCCCGAAGAGTGTGACGACGGGAATACGCTCGATGGCGACAGTTGCAGCAGCAACTGCCAGTTTGAACCTCCCGCCAATGACAATTGCATCGTGCCCCATGAGATTTCCGGGATGGCATTCTCGGGCAACGTGAACCTGGATGGCGCGACGCCCGGATCCCGGAGTGGCTCTTGCAACGTGGATGTCGCGATCACTTTCGACAAGACCCGTGCCGATGCATGGTATCGGTGGGTAGCCCCAGCTGATTGTGTGGCCGAACTGATTGTCTTGAAGCAGAATCCTATAACGGCTGTATGGCTGGGTAGCGACTGCGCGAGTCTGACAGAAATCGCGTGCGATTCGCAAAGCAACGTCACTAGCCAGTCCTGGAATGCGGTAGCCGGGACCACATATTGGTTCCAGATAGGGGACTTCGGCACACCTGTGGATGATCCGCTTCGTTATCCGGGAGGAGATGCCGAAATCACGTTTAGTTGCGTCGCCCCCGCGTGCGGAAATGGCGTCGTTGAGCCGGGCGAATTCTGTGACGACAACAACAATGTCGACGGCGATGGCTGTAGTGCGAATTGCCTGGCCGAAGATTGCAACTTCGACACCGACGGAGATGGGGTGATCAACTGTGTTGATCGTGATGATGATGGTGACGGGATTGACGATCGAGTTGACACTGGGCCGCTGAATCTTTCGTTGGCGTTCGATGGCGATGTGCTGGAGCCGGCTTGGAACGCGTTTGGGCGAGCCTTGACGGGGTATCCGGCCGAAGAAGATGTGCGGATTTGGCCCGACTCCGGCGACATACGGATTTACAAGGCTGGACCTGTTGGCGGGCGGTTTACATTCTTGGCGTGCGGTAATCTCCTTCGCACCTACACAGTATCTCGTCATAGGTGCGGGCTTGGTGTCTGCCCTACCGTCGCGAAGTTCCGCTGCGGCTCAAGTGTGATAGAGGTCACGGAGGGGTCATTGACAACCACGGTCGAAAGCACTACGGGCCCGCAGACGATAACGGTGAGCGATGGCGGCACAGCCTTCATTGATGACATCACCAATGGCGAAGGTGAGGTCGTTGAGGTGATGGTCATGGCCGAGAGCGATGTGCCCTTTGCCGTCACCATCAACGATGACCCGCTTGAGCTGGGCGAGTTGGTGATGATCCCGCGCGTTCCCACCTGTGGCGGCGGTCTGGTCGAGCTTGGTGAAGAGTGCGACGACGGGAACAACGATGCCGGCGACGGCTGCTCCGCCGTGTGCATCATCGAACCGGGCTTCGCGTGCGACGGGGAGCCCAGCGTGTGTGCCCGGACCTGCACGACGGCTGCCGAATGCGCCGACCTTGACGGCGGCGGTGTCACCGACGACGTCTGCACATGGTGGGAGTGCAACGCGGGGATGTGCAGCGGCGTAGCCAAGCTGAAACCGTCAGACATGGGTGGCCCACTTGGCGACTGCGGTTTGGACAACTTCTGTAGCCTGGCTGACGCGCTGCATGCATTGACCTGCTTCGCCGACAACAACGGCTGTGACACGATCAACATCGACGCCGGCGGTCCTCTCGGCGATTGCGCGCCAGACGGCTTCTGCAACCTGGCGGATGCGCTGCACGCTCTCACTTGCTTCGCCGGCAACAACACCTGCTCGTGCGGCCCGTCGCCCCAATTCCCGTCCGAGCCATACGTCGTCGGCAGGGTGACGCTTGTGGCGACTCCAGAGGCCGCCGAGACCAAGGCCGGCTCCGAGATTCGGGTCCACGTCTTCATGGACGCGGCGCTGCCGAACTTCAGGGCCTACCAGTTGCACGCCGCAGTGAGCGGCGGTCGCGCCGGCGCTCTTGATCTCGTTGACATCACGATCGAGGACCGCAAGGACTCCGTCTTCACGGACGCGGACAACGCGTTCGACGCCTTCAACGCAGACAACGCACAAATGCTCAGCGGACTGTTCGCAGGCAAGGTCACCACCAAGCGCATGGCCTACCTCGCCACCTTCATCTACCGGGCGTCGCCAGACGCAGCCGGTACATTTGTTGTCGACGTTCTGCACGGCGACGACAATCAGGACCAGACCTTCCTGGTCGGCGCGTATCAGACGGACAAGATCGAAGTCGCGGGCACTCAAGCAGCGGTGATTACGGTGATCACCGGTGATTCTCGAAACCTTCGCTAAGGCACGAGCCGCGAAGTCCGGGTAGCGGGGTTCGGTAAGGAGCCGATCGACGTGCTTGTCGGCAATCGGAAGAGGCATACGGGTTTGCCCCGACGGCGAGTTGCCAACACGCTGCGCAGGTCGCCCGCACGCCCCGGAGTCATGTATGCGATGCGGTTAAGTACTAGTATGGTTTACTGAAACTTGATATGCTGGCCATAAGAGCGGGTCAGCTTTCAATTCGCTTGCTAGGAGCGGGCCATGTTTCGGATCACTTTCGGCAAAGACATTTCGTTGACACTTCGACACACGCAGGAAAGGAATCACACAATGCGCACAGTAAGGATCTTTGGATCAACCATGATTGCTTGGGGCGTGCTCAGCGCTTCCGCCGCTGGGGATGCTAGAGTCTTCATGGCACGCGATGGAGAGGCTCCCCTCGTCGCCACGGCGGGCAACACTCAACTCGTGATGGCTGCGGGGACGACAACTACGATCAGCGTTTGGATCGAAGAGGACACGGAGTCCGAGGTACTTAGTGCCTATCAAGTCATCGCTCGATGGGACGGCACGCCGCAAGGAGGTGCAAGCGGAACCGTAGCTTACAGCAGCGGTTCGATCGCCACCGACGTATTTCGATCTGACTTCGTGTTCTTTGGAGCGACGGACCAATCCGGAAACCCGATTGTGCCGTCACCAATTTTCCAGGAAACGCCTCCACCGCCGGCAGCGACCGCGGGATTCGGAGTGATCGTTGTGCTCTCGTTAGTCGACCTCGACCTGGGCGTCACGGTGCCGGGCATCAAGTACCTCGGTCAGTTTGACATCACGGCATCCGCCAATGCGTGCGGCGAGTTCGAGCTTGCACTGGTCCCCCACCTTGGATCACCGGCCGGCGGCACAAGTTTCAACGGACCGAACTTTGGCAACTTTCCCATCAACACGCAGAATCTGACGGTGGTCGTTGGCACGGCGGTCGTCCCTCCGGGTGACATGTGCCTGACGACGCTCAACTACTCGGACGTCTTTGCCGTGCCGGCAAATCACTTTGCTCCGGGTTCAGCGTCGTTCAGCGGGAACATCGACTTTGTCGGGTCTTACGCCCTCCCGTTCGATACCAAGATCCGCATCAAAGACGGCGCGGCCTTTTGCCCACTGCCGGATACCCAGGACATCGGGATCGAAATGGTCGCGTTGAGTCTGGTCAGCGTGGCGCCCGTGGATATCGGCGGTGTTCAATGGAATGTCTTCGGCAGCTTGTCGCCCAACGGTGATTCGCCAAACGGCTCGATGACCATAAACGCAACGAGTTCCACTGGCGGGACGTTTACTGCCTCGTGGTTCATGCAGCCGAAGTACACTTTCGTCAACACCACCGATCCGGGCAATTCATGGACGTGGGACACGGGCACGGAACGACCGTATCCCAGGTTAATGACGACCGTCGGTCCTACGTTGTGGAGCACGCCGGATACGTTCACACCAAGCAATCCCAACCTCCCGGAGGCTTGCCTCACCACGATGATCATGGCCTGGAATGAGGCGCTGCAATGTTGCGATCAGGTTGTCCTACCGGATATTCTTAACGGCGAGTTACACACTGTGTCGCAGGCGGGATGCATTGTCTGTGGCACCGGCCCGGAACCCTCCGGGGCGTGCTGCTCGGCGGGAGCAGCCTGCTTGGTTGTGGACGGCGCGGGCTTATGCCCCGACCCCAACACCTACTTCGGCGACGGATCGACGTGCGTCGATTCCGACGGCGACGGGATCCCGGACGTGCTGGAGACCAACGACGGCTGCACCAATACGAGT
>JAJDDU010000229.1 GCA_029260155.1 Phycisphaerae bacterium
CGCCGAAGAGGTCGCCCACCGTTTTCATGCCGTCGAGGAGAATGTCGTTGACGATGGTGAGGGGCTTGTATGTGGTGAGTGCCTGAGTGAGGTCGTCCTCTAGCCCGTTGCGGTCTCCGTTGATGATTCGATGCTTGAGGCGGTCTTCAACGCTGAGCTTGGCGACGTCTTTCTTCGTGGAGATGTCCTCGCCTTCTGCGAACAAGGAGATGTAGTGCATCAGCGGATCGCGGCCGTCGTGGCGACGATCGTAGACCAGATCTTGGGCGGCGTCCCAGCGTTCGTCACTGATTCGCGTGCGGGGGAGGATCTTGCTCGCATGCACGATGGCGGCGGTCAATCCGCGCCTCATGGCTTCGTGCAGGAAGACGGAATTCAACACCGCCCGCGCAGCCGGCGCCAGCCCGAAACTGACGTTGGACACACCGAGCACAAGTCCGCATTCGGGCATTTCACGGGCGATGCCCTCGATGCCGTCGAGCGTCTCAAGCGCCAGACGGCGATCGTCCTCATTGCCGGTTGTGATCGGGAAGGTCAGACAATCGAACAAGATGTCCTGCGGCTTGATGCCGTACTTTTCGGTACACAGATCATGAATGCGCTGAGCGATGGCGATCTTCCGATCGCAGGTCTTGGCCATGGCCTCTTCAGGGTGTTCGTCGATGGTCAGTGCAACGACGGCCGCACCGTAGCGACGCAGCATGGGGCAGAAACGCTCGAGCTTGGCCTCGCCGTCTTCAAGGTTGATCGAGTTGACGATGCACTTTCCGCCGGCGAGCTTGAGGCCCGCTTCGAGCACATCGGCCTCGGTGCTGTCGAGCATCAACGGGACGGTAACGTCCTGCGCGTATCTGCTGACGACTTTGTGCATGTCGCTCGCACCGTCGCGGCCAACGTAGTCGACGCAGACGTCGAGAACGTGCGCACCCTCAGCCACCTGCTCGCGCCCGACGGCGACGAGCTGGTCGAGATCGCCTTCCAGAAGCAGCCGCTTGAACTTGCGCGAGCCGTTGGTGTTGCTCCGCTCGCCGATGATGAGAAAGCTGTTGTCCTGGCGCATGGGTATGGCTTGATAAAGACTGCTGACAGCTGGCTCGCGCTTGGGTGTTCTCTGCTTGGGCGAACGCGTCCCGATCGCGGTGACCAGGGACTTGAGGTGCGCGGGCGTGGTCCCACAACAACCACCGACGGCATTCACGCCGTCGATCTCGACGAATTCAACAAGCCATCGGGCGAATTCCTCGGGCGTGAGATTGTAATGCGGCTTGCCGTCGACGAGCTGAGGCAGCCCGGCATTCGGCTGAATCATGATCAGCCGGTCGCTGGACGCCGTCAGTTCGCGTACGTGGGCGCTCATTTCCTGTGGACCGGTGGCGCAGTTCAGCCCGATGACCTGTACGGCATCGTAGGCTTCGAGCGCGACGATCGCAGCGGCTACCTCAGTGCCAACCAGCATCGTGCCGGTGGTTTCGATGGTGACGGTGCAAAAAATCGGCACCTGGATACCGCAATCTGCCATCGCATCGATGCCGGAAACGATGGCGGACTTGGCCTGCAAGATGTCCTGGCAGGTTTCGACCACGATCGCGTCGACGCCGCCCTCGAGGAGGCCTCTGCACTGTTCCGTGTAGCTGTCAAGCAGCGTGTCCCAGTCGGCCTGGCGCAACGAGGGCAGCCTCATCCCGGGACCGATCGAGCCGAGGACGAATCGCGGTTTTTCCGTCGTGCTGAGCGCGTCGCATTCCTTGCGCGCGATCTCCGCAGCGTGCCGGTTCAACATCCGCGTCTCGTCGGACAGCCCGAACTCGCCAAGAACGAGCTTGCTGGCTCCAAACGTGTTCGTACTGACAGCGTCGCTGCCGACTTCGAGAAACGAGCGGTGAATCTCAGCCACGACGTCCGGCCGCGTCCGCGTCAGCACGTCGATGCAGTTTTCGTGGTCGTCGTAGTCCGACATCGGAAGGTCGTGCGAGTGGGCACTGGTTCCCATGGCGCCGTCGAACACGAGGACACGCTTTCGTAGATGATCGAGGATGTTGCCGTTCATGGTTTTGAGTATCGGGACGTCACAGAGTATTCTTGGCGTTGATTGGTAATCGCACCTATATTGCGGACGTTGCCGTTTGTCAAGCAGCGGGATCTCGGAGTACGACGATTGGACGCCACGAAAAACAACACACGGACCACCGGGCAGCGCATCCTGCTGCTCGTCGGGTCCATCGGACCGTTGGGACATCTTCCCGCATCGGGAACGGTGGCTGTGGCCGCCGCGGGCGTCCCAGCCGCTTGGCTGATGCGGACCTATCTGTCCTTTTGGACCTACCTCTTGCTCGCCGTCATCTTCACCGGCTTTTCGGTCTGGCTGCACGACGTTGGCGATCGGCTGCTGGGCGAGAAGGACAGTCGCAAGCTGGTGCTCGACGAACTAGCGGGTTTCTGGTTCGCGGTGATCGTCGTGCCGCTGACTTGGCAGATGTTCACGCTGGCCTTTTTTCTGGAGCGTTTCATCGACATCATCAAGGTTCCGCCGGCCAACATCATAGAAAACAAAGTACCCGGCGGCGCGGGTGTCGTGGGCGATGACATCGTCGCGGGAATCTACACCATGCTGATTCTACTGGCAGTCGAACACTGGGTCCGACCGGAGCTCTGGGGCGGATGAAGATTTGTTTTGTCTTCGGAACGCGACCCGAGGCGATCAAGGTCGCCCCGGTCATCACCTACATGTCGTCGCTGGACGACTTCGACGTGGTGACCGTTCTGACCGCACAGCACCGCGAGATGCTGGACCAAGTCGTCGAGGTGTTCGACATCCCCGTAAGTCATGACCTCAATGTCATGACCGAGAACCAAACCCTCTCATCGCTGACAGCCATACTGTGCGAGCGCGTGGGGCAGGTGCTTCGCAACGAGCGACCCGATTGCGTCATGGTTCAGGGCGATACGACCAGTTGCTTCATCGGCGGCTTGACCGGCTTCTACGAGGGGATCCCCGTCGCGCATCTGGAAGCCGGACTGCGCACCAACGACCCGCGTCAGCCATTTCCAGAGGAAATCAACCGGCGACTCGTCGGGCCTCTCGCGTCGTTTCACTTCGCCCCCACGGAGACCGCCCGCGCCAATCTCCTGAAAGAGAACGTGGCAGACGATCGAATCTGGATCACGGGCAATTCAGGCATCGACGCGCTGCGAATAATCAGCGAGCGGGAAGATGCGCAACTATGCGACGCGCTCACCGGCGCGCTGGCCCTCTGCGAAGGCCCCGTGATCGCGGTCACATCGCACCGGCGCGAAAACCTCCCGTTCATGCACGGCATTGCGTCAGCCATTCGGGACATACTCGATGCAACGCCCGACCTCAACGTCATCTTCCCCGTACACTTGAGCCCGAAAGTCCGCAGCGCGGTGATGCCCGTTCTGGCCACCCACGACCGTTGTCACCTTCTCGATCCACTGGCCTACGACCAGTTCGTCCTTCTGATGAAACGCAGCGACATCGTCCTGACCGATTCCGGCGGCATTCAGGAAGAAGCGCCCTATCTCGGCAAACCTGTGCTGGTCATGCGCCGAAAAACCGAGCGCCCCGAAGGCGTACAAGCAGGAACGCTCAAGCTCGTAGGCGATTCTCGGAAGTCGATCGTCGACCACGTGCTGTCGCTCATGAACGACACCGCCGAGCTCAAGCGCATGTCGCGAGCAACCAATCCGTTCGGCGACGGGCGCACGTCGGAGCGGGTGGCGGATATCCTGCGGGACCAGCTTGAGAAGCGCGACGGGGAACAGTCGTGACCATCTGGATCGCCCTGCCCGCCTACAACGAAGCCCCGCGCCTGCCCGCGCTGCTCGATCGATGGGCAGCGGTCATGAACGCCCAAGACCAACCACATCAATACGTGATCGTGGACGACGGCAGTTCCGACGAAACGCCCGACATCCTGCGCAAGTTCGCAGTCGAACATCCGCTGGAGATCACCACGCACCGCCCCAATCAAGGCCTCGGCGCATCGCTGCGCGATGGGCTGAAACACGTATCCGAGAACGGCGAACGCGACGATGTCGTCGTGATGATGGACGCGGACAACACTCAGCCGCCGGAACTGCTCCCCGCCATGCTCGAGCGAATGGCCACGACGCGATGCGATGTCGTCATCGCGTCACGCTACCGCAGCGGCGCCGATGTGGTCGGCCTCAGCGCGCTACGCCGGTTCATGAGTTTCGGCGCGCGCGTGCTGTTTCAGACGGTGTTCCCCATTCGCGGCGTGCGCGATTACACGTGCGGATTCCGTCTGTATCGCGTCTCGATGATCCATCGCGCCTTCGCCGCCTATGGCAAGCGCTTTTGCGATCGAAACGGCTTCGAGTGTACAGCCGACATCCTGCTGCGCTTGGCGAAGCTGGGTGCGACGTTCGAGGAAGTGGGCATGGTCCTACAATACGGCGCCAAAGAGGGCGACAGCTCGATGCGCGTAGGCCGCACGGTCCGCAAGACCCTCGAACTAATGCTCACCCGCCGATTCGAGCGTGCCCCCGATCAAGCGTGATCAGAATCGTCATTCCGAGCTCAGCGAGGAATCTCGCCGAATCCCGAACAAGACGCTCGGCCTCACAATCATCACGCCATGCCAAACCGGATCAACTGTGGACCGACCGATGGCCGCCCTTATTCCAGATTCGGCCCACAAGTTTGAATATGGACTCCATTATGTAAGGATAAGCATTTTGTCTTACATAAAGGGATCCATATGTAAGCCTGGGGCACTTGCAGTGACAATGTATTTTTGCTACTCAAGGAACAAGTCCAGATACTCATCGAACATGAACATGCGATTCCGCTGATAGCCCGTGATCTCCCTCAGAATTCCCAGCTTCGTGAACTCTCCGACGAGGGCGCCCGCGGTCGGATGCGACACTCCCAGCTCAGCCGCAACCTCCTTCACGCCGATAACCGGTCGAGAATAGAGCAACGTGAGAAACTTCTGCCCGTTCGATGCTCGCTTGCCCAGCCCAAGCAGCTTCGGCTCCAGCGCCGAACGGAGCGCGAGGATCGCCTGAAACGTATCTTTTCCCTTCCGGGCTGTCTCCGGCACAGCCACCAGAAAGAACCTAACCCATTGCCCGAGGTCGTTGGATGACCGGACCATGCTGAGCGAGTCGTAGTACGCCGTCTTGTTCCTCTCAAGGTGGTCGGACAGGTATAGGGACGGCTTGGCCAACAGGCCCTTGCTGACCAGGTACAATGTGATCAGCAGCCGCCCGATTCGACCGTTGCCGTCCAGGAACGGATGGATGGTCTCAAACTGATAATGACTGATGGCGATGCGAACGAGGTGCGGCACGTCGATGTTCTCATCGTGCCACATACTCTCCAGATCGCTCATCAAGTCAGTCACTTCATCGTGGTGCGGCGGAATGAACACCGCATCTTCCAGCGTGGCTCCGCCGATCCAGTTTTGACTTCGGCGGAATTCCCCCGGCGTTTTGTGTTCGCCACGTACGCCTTGCATCAGGACGGCATGGGTGCGTTTGAGCAGACGATTAGACAATGGGAGAGTTCCCAGTTCGTCAATCGCCTGATTCATCGCCTGAACATAGTTCTGCACTTCCTCCCAATCATCATGTTTCTCGGGCGAAATCTCCTCGCGTCGCATCAGCACTTCGTCCATTTCCGTCTGCGTGCCCTCGATGCGGCTCGATTTGCTGGCCTCCTTGATGATGTGCATCCGGATGAACAGATCCACCTTGGGAACGATCAAAGAGAACGCGTTGAGTTCGCCAAGTGCCTGCGTCGCTTTCTCCAAGAGCACGTTGATCCTGGGGTCTTCCCATGACCACGCACAATCAACCAGATTCGGCGAGAAGCTCTAGTACTGGTACTGCCGCTTGATTCTGCCCGCCTTGAAATCTTCCAGTTTCATAGATTCTGAACCTCAGCACCAAGGCTATCGCCGCGCTCCGTCAGCACAATACCGTGCTTCACCGGGTTCCCGCGATAACGGTGATCGCAGCGGCGGCGACGACAAGTGCACCAATGATCGGCCACTTGAACCGAAACCAGTACAGCCGCGACAAATGCTCGACGTATCGAAGTTGCTCGGTCAGCGACAGCTTGCTCGAACCCGCCTCGCGCATGCCGAAGCTGATCGGGATTTCAACGCAACGCTTGCACCGCGCCTTAACCGCCAACTCCAGCGTGATCTTGTAGCCCACCGGATTCAACTTGGCAGCCCGCCTCCACGTCTCACGACGCAGAGCACAAAAACCGCTCATCGGATCACGCAGCCGCACGAGTGGCCTGGCAAGCAGCGTAGCCCCAAGGCTATTGATATTCCGCAGGAAACTCCATTCGCCAACGATGTCTCCACCCGCGACGTAGCGCGACCCGACCGCCAGATCCGCACCATCACGCGCGACGGCTTCCACCAGATCAGGAATCGCTTCCGGCGGATGCTGAAGATCGCCGTCCATCACCACGAGAACGTCCTTCTCGGCGTGTTCAAAACCGTGCAGCACCGCCGACGCAAGACCACGCGCGTCCGTACGCACGAGAATGCGTACTGCGTATTCCGCCGCCAGCCGCTCGGCGATCTCGACAGACCCATCCCCTGAGTTGTCATCAACAAAAATGAGCTCGGCGTCGAAGCGCGCAGCCGGCAGCGCGTCGAACACCCGCCGCGTCAGCGGCTCGATATTCGGCGCTTCTCGATATGCAGGCACAACAACGGAAACACTAATCGCCATCGCAGCTTGCACCGTATAATCCAAGGCTACCCCTTTGTCACTGCCCACCCCCGTCATTCCTCGCATGCGCTCGGAATGACATTTGACACCGCGTGGCCACGCCGCCAACATCACGTTGCAACCGATGCCGCGCGTGGAACACAGAGTGGGCGGAGGCCGGCCCGAAATTTTTCCCGCAAAAAACCGAACAGGGAGCGGAAAAAAT
>JAJDDU010000230.1 GCA_029260155.1 Phycisphaerae bacterium
ATCAACTTCCGCAAGCGTGATTTGATGGGCTTGTTTCACCAGTCTCATCCTCCTTCCAGAGGACGAAACCCGCAAGAAAACCGTAAAATTCCTCAATTCTGAAACACTACACTAGCACGGTGCTCGCGTTCATCATGAGGAGCTCAAGACGCTCGCGTGTTCCGTTGAGCTGCGCATCGGTTTCGACTCTTCGGGCTTGGAGTTCCGCTTCCTTCTCCGAAATCTCCGCGAGACCAGCACGGGTGGTTGATAGAATAGCCCTTGATTGGGCGAATTCCGCCGCCGTTATGACTCCGCTGTCTCGCGAGCTTTCAAGTTGCTTGACACGCTCTGACCATATTTCGACGCCTTTCTGGAGTTCCTCGTAATGCCGGACGTACGCGGCCATCAGTGGCGCGATTGTGTCCGAACGGCCCTTCGCCTGGAGCAACTTCGACTCGGTTTCATTCAGGCGCTCCTGGAGTTCGCGCCACTGCGGAGAATCCAACGTAAACAACAGCTGCGCTGGTTCGACGGCCTCATATTGCGACACGTGCAGTTCGACCCGGCCGCCCAACATGGTTCGATATTCCCGCCTGGCTTCCGGCGTTAGTTCAAAGCGTCCGGGGGCGCGTATGGTTCGATCGACGTGCCGAGCTTCGACTCTGGCGAAGGTGATTCCGATGTTGCTGCGTACGGTCGCGGGAATGTCGACTCGATTGGTTTGTGCACGAGCGGTCGATTCTGCAGCAGGGGCTGTTACATCACTCGGTTTCTCATCACACCCAGCCACGCAGGCGAGTGCGAGAACCGTCAAGCAGGCATGTTTCTTCATCGTGGCGCTACCTCCGAAGCGGCGAGGCATTCAGACCATTGGTTTAAATCATGAACAGCAGGGCCGGTCAGCGAAAAACAAGCCGGTCGGCAAAGATGGAATGCGCAAAACGAGCACTCCGGGGTAGACCCATACAGGTGCAGCCGCGCAGGCGCAGCAGCGAACGAACTCAAGACCCGCTTGTCAGGCCAATAGAATAACCGTTCGCAGTCGATGGAGATTGTCTACTTGGGGGGAATGCCTCGGAGGAGGCTTGGGGGGCAAGAGCGGTGGCGACTCAAACTCGCGGGACAGGTTGCCGAATCGGCATAGTCCGAGGACTCTCCCGGTCGTGTCCCGGACGATGCTGGTCCGAGCCGGCGGCGGAACGAACGGCAAGTCGCCATGATCGTTGTGGCCGATGTTGTCATGGTGGTCACTCTCCGAATCCGACTGAGAATGATCCTCCTTCGCGGTATGACTGTGCCAGTGCGTATGCATTTCACCGTCGTGAGAGTGCGTGTGGGCGTGGCGCAGGTGTCCCGGCGGGGCATGGGCGCGCACGCGAATCGACGTTCCGGTCGCAATGTTCGCCAAGACGAAGCTTGCCACTGCGCACAAGATTACCCCACGCCGCTGCATCCCAACCAGTATATCGACTTGGGTGGTCGGGACAATGTCTTGTGAGGGTCCCGTCACAGGTGTTACGCCGACGATACATCGAACGAGAGGCTTGCCGTGAGTCCCACCAGCGTCTCACGTTCGTACAAATCGGCGCGGCACGCCAACGGCTCGTATTGGGAGACCGACGACGTGGCCCGTGACGGTGCTTAGGGTAGGATGGTCGCATGTCCGCTTCCAAGCCCGTGTTCAAGAAGTGCGTGAGGTGTGGCTACTCGTTCCGAGGGCTGCCCGCCGACCACGCGTGTCCAGAGTGTGGGCTTCGTTTTGATGAAGAGTGCGAGCTGTACCGGGCTGCCAACCCGAGGCAGATACTCGTCGTGTGGATCGCTATCTTCAGCGGGGGTTGGGCCACCGTGAGACACCTCCATCATGTCACGAGCTTTGCAGCAGCTTCTGCTTGGCAGAAGGTCGGGGCACTTGCTGCGTTGGCTTGGTTCCCCTTCGTGACGGCTGGTCTCTGGATGGTGATCAAACAGCATCGTCGTGGCTACACGGTATCCGTAATGTGTGACGGGCTGATCGTGCGTCTTCCGGGATACAAGCCCGACCTCATTCCGTGGCCGACCATCCAGGAAGCATCGGTCAAGGACTTACCCGAGGGCAAACCGCAGATCGCATTCGTGGTTCTGAAGGACAAGCAGAGACCCATGAGCATCGGCGGGGTATGCAACGTGTTTCCGAAACGAGCGGATGTGGAGAGATTCGTGGAACAGGTCAACAGCCGGGTCCGGGCGGCTTCCGGTTCTTGCTAGGCTGCGGTTGGTTGCTGAGTCATCACTTCAGTGCGAGACCGGCTCACAAGGAGAACATGAGGTTGTGCGATAGCCCAGGACTGGCGGACTCCGGGTTGGGTTCGACTTACGCCACTTTGGATGCCGGGGCGTTGGGGGCTTCGTATTGCTCCGGGGTCGGGTAGCCCAAGATTTCGTGGATACGTTCAATATCTGGCACATCCATGTGACGGGAAACATCGCCTTATGCTCCTGGATCCAGGCGAATTTCACGACTGCAGGCTCGCGAAGTATGTCGTGGCTTTTTTTAGAATCTCGCGCTCCGTCTCCGCTCGCTTGAGCTGTTGGCGAAGCCGCCTGTTGTCCGCCTGCAATTGCTCGACGGTGACTGCCTTACCGTTCGCTGGGTCCGCGCCGGCCGCGAACTTCTTGTGCCAATCACGCAAACTCTTCTGTGAAACGCCGACCGCCGAGGCTGCCGCTTGAAACGTGTACTGTTGCTCCGTGATCAGCCGCACCGCGTCCCGCTTGAACTCATCCAAGAATCGGCGACGGCAGGGCTTAACGGTTTGTGATCCACAGGGATCGGGGGTATCGACTCTGACATCATCACACTCCTTCGCCGGGATCATCCCAGCCTCCCCCGGAGTCCGCCAGTCCTGGGCTATCGCAGGACGGAATTGGCCGGCTGCCGCTGACGATGCGAAGGGCGCCAGAAGATATCGGACCTGCGTTTGCGGACCAGGACATTCGCCGGGGTGTAGACGCTCGCTGTTGTCTCCGATATCTCCGGACGGATGTGATGCGCG
>JAJDDU010000024.1 GCA_029260155.1 Phycisphaerae bacterium
GCCGTGGAGTCCTCAATACACCCGCCTGCGCATTCTCTTCTTTCGCACGGCGGCCATGTCGGTAAGTGGTCTCTTCACCTGTCCGACGGTCAACGATGGAAACTGCAATTCGAGGAGATCGAGGATATGCATCGAGCGATACGGTTGCTTCCGCCGCTGCTGGGCGACAGGTTGGCCATTCATACCGTTTGGAATGAGAACAAGGGTGCGTACGAGGCCACATCGTAGGCGACGCGGGGAGCGCGCGGTGCCCCGGCGTCGTGTTCCCCCACCGCTGAAGCGATGGGCTACCCGGCCATTTGTCTCGCATTGTGGAGCAGTACTGCGAGTGAGCTTGCACGGGCGCCGACCGGAGTCAATGCCATTGACGCACCATGGGGCAGACTGGGTTAATCCCGGATTTCCCAAATGGATTGGTCGTGATGGTATGATGCGTGCCAGTTTTCCCTGTGATTCAAGGGTCCCCGGCCATATTGACTGGGGCATCCAATGGGTGACGGCGAAAACAATCACTTCGTGTTCAGTTTGACGGCAGACTCAAACTCCGGTTCCACGGAGCGAAGATCACGAGCGACGCGGGCTTGCTTGCGTTTCGTGAATTGGATGAAGCATTCCGTTTGACGGAGAACGCCAGCGCAGTACTGTCAGACCCGCGTCATGGCAAGAATACGCAGCACACGTTGTTGGCCATGCTGCGCCAAGAGATCTCTAGACGGCTGGCTGCGTATGAGGATGTCAATGACGCAGAGCGCTTGCGCGTCGATCCCGCGATGGGCCGCGTTGTGGGTGGCCGGGCGAAAAGTCGGTGATTCGAGTGGGGGCTCAAGGTTGATGCTGCGCCGAAACGGGACGGAATCGTTGTTCTTGACGCGTCAGAGGGCAGGATTGGCAGGTTGAAGTGAGGAAACGGGCGTGGTCTTCGGCGACGGAGGCCGTTTTGCGTTTAATCAAGCAGGCCGCTCGGGTAGTTTGGCCCCTTGCAGTTTGGTACCTGGGAAACGTCGGGACAACAGGCCCGGCTACCCGGAGGCCGCCTAAATCGTCACGATTCTCGAGAGCCCAGTCGCGCAAAACCCCCTTGCCATTGCGTGGTCGTGTTCGGTAGACTGTATTATGCAAGGGGAAAAGACTCACTCGGGCTAGCAGCCCGTGGCAAAAGCCAATTTGTTCAGAAGCGGTCCTTTCGCACCGGCTCTTCGTTGGCGAAACTCAACGAATCTCCCTGATTCGCTTCCGTTTCGCCGCCTCGACTCGGCACGAAACGCCGCGCTTCTGAACGGAAAGCACTTTCACCACGGGCTGCCAGATGTCCGACCAAGAATCCGTGGAGGTCGAGCGATGACGCAAGCTCACGTGCGATTGACTTTTCTCGTAGCTTTTGGTTGGTGTGCATGGCCCACGAGCGGTGAGCAACTGCCAAGTGCGCCAATGCCAGACCCGGAGGCGCACCGTCCGGCGGATCAACACTCGCTGGAGAAACCGTCCGCAGAATGCAGCACCGTCCTCACGCTGCGCGATCAGGTGTCGATGAATCAAAACCGGACGGCGGGCCTTTATGACCTGCCGGCAAACCTCGGTGGCGGCACTTCGTATGTGCCGATCTCGTTTCACATCGTCCGGACATCTGACGGCACTGGCGGGCTCGATCCGACTCTCCTGTGCGACGCCATGGACGCAATCAACACGCGGTTTCTCGGCACGCAAATTGAATTCTACTTCGCCCCACCGATCGACTACATCGATAGCGACCTCTATTTCGAAGACACAGGTAGCCTGGCGGCTCCCCTGCTCTTCGTCAACGTGGTTGCGGATGCGATTAACGTCTACTTCTTACCCGACCTTAGCGTGTGTGGTCGGTCGACATTCACAACGAGCGGCCCCCAGGGCATCATCATGAATAACGGGTGCATGCCGCCAGACGCTCCCTCGACCCTTCCGCATGAAATCGGCCACTACTTTGATCTCCTTCACACACACGAGACGGCAAACGGGAGCGAGCTGGTCGTGCGACCGCCGGACCCCACCGCCAACTGCACCGCGGCGGGCGATCTTCTCTGCGATACGCCGGCTGATCCTGGACTTGGCAGTTCTGTGACGCCTTACCCAAGCTGCGCCTACACCGGCACGTCAGTGGACCAACAGGGTCAGCCGTATGTCCCGGATACGAGAAACCTGATGTCGTACGCGCCGAGTGACTGTCGGGATTCAATGTCCTCGGAGCAGCGCAGTCTTGCGCTTGCGACGCTCCTAAACCACAGGCCCGAGTTGATCCATGCCGCCGTGCCGTCTGATACCGATTGCAACGTCAACGGCATCACGGACATCTGCGACACGTCGACTGGAACAAGTACAGACTGCAACGGCAATGGCATTCCCGATGAGTGTATCGCGTTCGAACCGGACTGTGACCTGAACGGCATCCCCGACGCATGCGAGTTCGTCGATTGCAACGGCAACTGCATCGCCGACGACACCGACATTTCCGGCGGTAGCAGCGCCGATTGTAACGCCAACGGTGTTCCAGACGACTGTGAAAACGACTGCAACGACAACGGGCAGGCAGATGGTTGCGACATCACCGACGACATAAGCGCTGACACCGACGGAAACGGTGTCCCCGACGAGTGCCAAACAGTCCATCACGTCCCAGCGACCTACGCCACCATCCAACTGGCAATTGATGCGGCAGCAGACCTTGACATCGTGATGGTCGCACCGGGCGTCTACCTGGAGAATATCAGCATCATCGGCAAGTCAGTCTCACTAGTCTCCTCTGACGGGCCGGCCAATACGATACTCGACGGCTACGAAAACGGGACGGTTGTTGCTATCGACGACGCGGGTCTGTCGGTCCTGTCCGGATTCACGATAACGAACGGATATGGGACGTTTGGTCTCGGTGGCGGTGTCGACTTCAGGAACTGTTCGCTGATCATCCGAAATTGCCGGATAGTCAATAACAATGCTGTCGAGCACGGAGGAGGCCTGGAGGGCCGCAGCGGTTTTTTGACAATGCAGGTATGCGAAATCAGTGGAAACCGTGCCACTGCGAACTTTATTGCCTTCGGGGCCGGGGCCAACATAACCAACTGTAGAGTCGAGATATCTAACTGTCTGATCACTGACAATCAGATTGTCGCCCCGGATACTCTGGGAGGTGGCGGGCTCCGGCTCTCTGTCATCAGCGGGTTCATTCGGCATACTACGATCGCAGGCAACTCCGCCCCGGAGGGCGGCGGCGTGTACTTGAACAGTGGCGCGATGCTGTTTGATCACACGATCATCTACGGTAATTCCGGATTGCAGATGGAAGGAACGGGTAATGCGACGATTCGTTATTCCATCATCCCCGGATGGACGTCGGGAGAGGGAAACAGCGATGCCGACCCGCTCTTCGTTGACCCGGCCGGTGGGGATTACCATCTCGGCCCCGACTCGCCCGCGGTCGATGCCGGTGATCCCGCCTTCACCGCCTCGGCCGGTGAGACGGACTACGACGGCGATCCTCGCGTGCTCCGTGGGATCGCCGACATCGGAGCTGACGAATTCGCCGCTGATTGCAACGGCAATGGCGTGCCGGACTACCAGGACATCGCCGATTTGACCACTCCGGACATTGACGGCAACGGCGTGCCCGACACGTGCGAAGACTGCGACGGCAATGGTCTGCCTGACGGACTCGACATAGCCCAGGGAACGCACCAGGACTGCAACGGCAACAGCGTCCCCGACGAATGTGATATCGCTGCCGCACCCAGCAGCGATTGCAACTCCAACGGGTTGCCCGACGAATGCGAGTTCGCGGATTGCAACGGTAACTGCGTGCCGGACACGTTGGATATCGGAGGCGGAGGCAGCGACGATTGCAATTCCAATGCAGTGCCGGACGAATGCGAAGATTGCGACGCCAATGGCACGGCGGACGAGTGCGACATCGCCGACGGCCTAGTGGAAGACCGTGACGGGAACGGGACGCCGGACGTATGTCAGGTCCATCGGTTCGTACCTACGGAGTACGCCACGATCCAGAGCGCCATTGACGCTGCCGTCGATGGCGAGATCGTCGAAGTGACGGCCGGCATCTACCCGGAGAACCTCCTCATTTTCGGGAAGCAGATCATGTTGCGTGCTCCCGACGGCCCCGGGGTGACAACCATCGACGGTGGTCAACTAGGAAGTGTTCTCGCTTATAGTGGTACGGAATCCGCAGTCCTTGAAGGGTTCACGATAACCAACGGCACGGGAAGAAACTGGGAAATACTCCTTGTGGGTGGCGGTCTATACTCTGTTGACAGTAACCTAGTTGTTCGAGACTGTGTCGTTCAAGGGAACACGCTATCCGCCTGGTTCACCAGCGGCGCTGGCATTTTTGTTAGTCGCGGCAACCTGACGGTCCTGAACTGCCAGGTTCGACAGAATATGATCTTCGGCAGTATCGGGTTAGGCGCCGGCATAGCCTGCAGAGATAGCGCGGTTGTCGTTCGCAACTCGACAATAACAGAGAATGAAAACAATGGGACTGACGAGTTCTTGGGTGGCGTCGGTGGAGGCATGCATTTTCTCAACAGCGACCCGGTATCCATCCGCAACTGCACGATCGCCCACAATGTGGCTACGAGTTTCGGAACCGGGGTGTATTGGACCACGTCGGATCTCACTATGGCAAGTTGCATCGTGCACGGCAATTCACCCGGATCCATAGTAGAGATGCAGGGAACCGCGTTCTCGCTGAATGCCAGCTACAGTAACATCGGCGGCGGCTGGGCTGGAACGGAGAACACTGATGTCGATCCCCTGTTCGTCGATCCCGCCGGCGGCGATTTCCACATTCAGGAGATATCGCCGTGCGTTGACACTGGAGACCCTGCGCTCGTCGTCGAAGCTGGCGAGACCGATATCGACGGCGACCTTCGAATCCTTGACGGACGGGTCGACAAGGGTGCGGATGAATTCGCGGCATGCGGAGACTTCACCTGCTCGGAGGGCGAGAGCCGGTGCAATTGCCCGTCAGATTGCGGCGACGCACCCTCCCAGGAGACCCCAAGTGCGACATGTAGCGACGGCGCCGACAACGACTGCGATGGGCTGATGGACTGTGCCGACACCGACTGCCACGCCGACCCCGCTTGCCTTGCTTCGATCCCAACCATGGCGACCTGGGGGCTGGCAGTCATGACTCTGGTCCTGCTTACTGCGGGAACAATCATCATGCATCGAGACACGAGAAGGCAACTCGCTGGTAGTAGCGAACAAATCGCGTGACCGTAGCCGGTTGTTTTCGCTATACCGGGGTGAAGTCAGCGGGAGCACGAGGCATGCTGGCGGTGTGAGCAGGTCACTCGGAGGAAGCTAGGCTTGTATAGGGCTTGTTTGGGGGTGCCGGTTTTGGCTGCAATCTCGGTCTATCCGTTTTAGAAGCGAACAGGACGCAGCACGCGTCAAAGATTGTGGGGATCACACACCGCTACGAATCCCGGGATCGAAATATCGGCACTGGAGTACTTGCCCTCGGAGGAGTACGGGGACACGTTGTCGGGCATGGAATGGTATTACTCGTAGTGCCTTGGAGTCGCGTCGTGTGAGGCTCGGGGCGCATTCTCCGCGGCAGGTCCGTCTCAACGGGTTGGCGACGGAGACCGTTTTGGGGTGAAACGAGCAGGCCGTTCAGATAGGGTGACCGCTCAGGGACAGGCAAATGGGAAATGTCGGTTGGTAGGATACCCGCTTGGAGCCCGACATCTGGGAAACGCCGGCCTGTTGGAGAAATCTGCACCAAAACGCGTCAGGCGGCAAAGAACCTGCTCAAATCCCCGCGCGATCCGTCCATGTCCTTGCTGTCCGACTGTGTGGGGTTTCGGCAATAGAGTATATCTGTTATCCGTGCTTTGCATATGGTACACTTACCTTTCTATAAAGTGCCGGGTAGTCCGCTCCGCACTGGGAGGTGAGGCGACACCCTCGCCTCAACGGTAAACCACTTAAGGAGACCGAATCGTGAAGCATGGCAGAGTGACAGCAACATCGTTTGCGGCGCTATCGATCCGGCTGGCGGGTATCGTTGTGAGTCTGGCGGGGGCGTTTCCCGCCCAGGGCGCGGATGTGCCCTTCACCGAGCTCGTGATCTCGACCGCCGCTGACGGAGCCGTGTCCGTTTTCGCGGCGGATGTGGACGGCGACGGGGATACCGACGTCCTCTCCGCATCGCGGGGGGACCAGAAGATCGCGTGGTACGAAAA
>JAJDDU010000231.1 GCA_029260155.1 Phycisphaerae bacterium
GATCTCACGCAACGTGAGGTTTGCCAACGTCGCCCGCCGCACTGCAAACGACTGCAATTCGCCGAGAGATTCTCAGATCCCCGCACGCTCCACGCAGCGGTTTATGCAACATGGGAGTTTAAAGGTGACCTGGTCGGCAAGGGAAACAACATCAAAGTGCTCGCCGATCATCTTACAGCCCAGATTACACGCTAACGGGAATTCGAGGGACACACAATGGATCTCTCTTGGGGGATGGATGAGATCGCGTTCTGCGTCCTTCTTTTTGGGGGATGCTTGGGAAATCGCGACTTTGGGGCAGAAGGTGTGCTATGCCAATGCCCGTTGCTTGCGGTCGCGTTTGGTGTGGGGCCGTGTGGGTTGGGGCGTTGGGGTCGCCTTGGCGAGAAACGGGCCTATGGCGAGGTAGTCGAGGTGGCCGTCTTGGAACGTGCGGACGGCGTCGTCGGGCGAGAGGACGATCGGGGATTCGTGCATGTTGAAACTCGTGTTGACCACCGTGGCGATGCCGGTGAGGGATTGGTACTCCGCGATAATGGCGTACAAGCCGGGGTTGGCATCGAGTGTCACGAGCTGGGCACGGGCGGTCCCGTCAACATGCACGACAGCCGGGCACGTTTCCTTCATGTAATCAGTGCAGTCGAACGTGATGGTCATGAACTCGGCCGTGTGCCTGCAGCCGTCGAGTCCGAGGTAGCATCGATCGGCTTCGTCGGCGAGCGTGGCTGGGGCGAAGGGCATGAACTCCGTTCTATTCAGGCGCTTGTTCAGCCAATCGTTCACTGATGGATCGCGTGCCCCGTACAGGATCGAGCGGTTTCCCAATGCTCGAGGCCCGAACTCCATCCGTCCGTCAAACCGGCCGACCACCTTACCGTCCGCGAGGAGGCGGGCGACGGCGGCTGCGATGTCCGACGGGCGCTCGTAGTTTGCTTGCGCGCAGTCGAGCGATTCCTGAATCTCGCCTTCGCTGAATCCCGGTCCCAGAAACATGTTCGCCGCGCGGTGAGGCTGGACGTCTGTCGTCTTGCAAAGGTGCGCGAAGGCAGCTCCGATGGACAATCCGCCGTCGTCCATCGGCGGCGTGACGAAAATGTTGGCGAACCCGAGTTCTTTGACCTTCTGGTTAATACGCACGTTGGCGAAGACGCCGCCAGCCAGCGCGATGTTACCGCCGCGTATGTTCGGCACATGCGTGCGAATTAGGTCCAGCACTGTGCGCTCGGCAATGTGCTGCATGGCGAAGGAGAGATCCTCGCGCGAGAAACGGCCGAATTCATCTGCGCGCGCACGCCGCAGCTCGGCGATAACGGCCTCGCCTTCGGGTGAGTGGATGCCGTCGAAGTAGTTGCAGCGCCCTTTGCGCCAGGATCGCTCGAAGAACGCCTCAAGCGCCGCCGTGCATGCGTCGTTACGCCGGCCATACGCCGCGAGCCCGGTGATTTTGCCGCAGTGGCGATCCGGATTGAACCCCATCATCGCGGTGAATGTTTCGTAGTCCGCCGCCACTGTGAGATCGTTGTAGTAGAACTTATGGAGCAAGCTCAGCCCCCCGCCGCGTCCCTCAAAGACCGCGCCGGAAAGGCAGTCGCCCACGCCATCGATGGTGACAACGTGTGCGCTACCGAAGCCCGACAGGAAATACGCGCTGTACGCGTGCGCGGTGTGGTGCTCGCAGAGTCCGTCGAACGATTGGCTGTTGGCATCCGTCCCGACGATCCCCCCGAATCGCCCGCGTCCGAACCGCCGCAACGTGGTCCCTGCCATCGAGACCGGAGATTTGGCGCTGTTCAGTCCCTTGCGCCAAGTGTTCCACGCAAGTCCGGCGTTGCGGGCTATTTTCGCGCCGAGCGGCAGGTCCGTGTAACAACGCGACACCGCGGGCTTCTGGAAGCGCTGATCCATGTCATTCAGCGCGTGAACGGGGGTTCCCTTTTGCAGCTTGTTGCGGGTGAATCGTTCCTCCGCTGCCGCGTAGAGAATCTCCCCCGTCTGTGACAGAAGCGCGACACTGGCGGAGTGGCTGTCATGCCATCCGAGTACCTGTGGTTTGTGATTAGCCAATGGGGTGTCCGCCATCGGTGCGGCCCTTGTAGAGCAGTGCATCGACAAGGAACTTCGGACCCCAGTTGACCAGGCAGTAACGCTCGTACGCGCCGTTGATCGGCAGGGAGCCGCTGATGCCGCCGTGCGTATCCGGGTTCTGTTCGTCGAGAATCTGCGTTGCCTTGACGCTTTCGATCAGATGGATGGCTGTGTCCGTGAACGTGCTGGCGCTCGCCAACGCGTCAAGCCGAAGCCACACGATGGCCAGCTGCAGTTCGCCCGGAAGACATCGCCACTTGGCTTCGGCGCACCAGTCGCGTCCGAAAGCGCCGCTGATCTTGTGGTACAATCGCCAGCCCCGAAGCAGTGCGCCAGCCGCCCGATCCGCACTGTCGACAAACGCTTGCCGACCCGTGGCAACGCCGACTTCGAGCAGCCCGCGCATCGCATAAGCGATGGTGTGCAGGTTTGCTCCTTTGTCGCCGGGAGTGAACGTGTTGTTCCGGAACCAGCCGCTGTCGTCCTGATGCTTGATGGCCCAGTCGGCGTTGGCGACAGCAGCATTCTCAAAGCGTTTGTCCCCACTTGCCGCCGCCAACTCGCACAGCGCCCAAGCGGTGCGGACGTTGTAGGTATGGACAATCCCGTTGAAGGTTGATTGACGCCAAGCGCCGTCATCATCCTGTTGCGCGCAAAGCCAATCGCCGCCGCGAACCGCTGCATCCAGAAAACGCTGTTCGCCGGTTTCCGCTGCTGCACGCACCAGCCCGAAGATGATCTGCCCCGTATTGAACACGCGCGGAGAAGACAACTGTCCGACAAACGATCCGGGAAACGCTCCGTCGTGAATTTGGCACGAGCACAGCCACTCAGCCATCTCTGTTGCGCGGTCACGGTATTGCTGGTTGTCGAAGTGCTGTGCGGCGTCGAAGAACGTCGGGATGATGTAGCCGGTGGTCTCGGGGTAAGATCCGACCCAGCCCTCGACCAGCGAGAACATGGCGGAGACGCCGTTGTCGATGCCCATGTCGTGGGCGCGACACAGCCAAGCCATCGCTGCGCGGGCGTGCGAGTCGTCGTCTTCAGCCCGCCGCCGGTTTGCGCGGTGCTCGTCCTGCGCGCGAAGGTGGCGCGCATCGGGGCTGCACAGGGTGACGTACGTCTCCAACGCGACGCGTTTGACCGCTTCCAGACTCCGTGGCATGACCACTGCCTCCAAGAAACCGCGGACCGAGGGCTCCAAGCCCTATTGGGTTATCGGTCATTTGTCGGTTGGGGTGTAACGAACGATGGGGACAGGGTATCACTGCGGACGGGGAGCTAGGGATGGGACCCGTTGGACGTGTTACCCTTCAGGGTAAACCTGTGCCCCGGTCTCCTGATCGGTCAGGTAGATGATGTCGAGCGGGCAGCAGCGGGCAGCGTCGAGGACGAACTCCTCATCCTCGGTCGAGTCACCGAGCAGGATGGCCTTGTTCTCGTCGTCCAACTCGAACGTCTCGGGTGCCTCATTCACGCAGGCGCCGTCGCCGATGCACTCTTCCCGATCGATGCAAACTTTGAACTTTTCGATGCCGCGCATTATCCGAACTCCAATCCGAAGACCCTGATCATCGGACCCCACGGCAAGATCGGTGCCACGGTGGGCCGTGTTCCCCCGAAGACCCTATCCGCGATTCATGTATCGCCGTCACCGGAGGATTGTACGCATCGACCGCATGGGACACCGCATAAACTGAAAATCGTAATTGCGGACCGTCGGCCGGCGACGGCAACACTCAGGCTGTTCCAGAGACTGGGGCATTCGGCGCGGAGGGAGTGCGAGATGGCCCACCACTCGCGCGACGGGACAGCTGGCGGACGTCAGCGGGATTCGACGAGTTCAAGCAAACTGCCGGAACCGACTTCTTCGAACAGTTCGATCCACCGATCGACACAATCGTTCCAATCGAAGCGACTGGCCACCCGCGCTCTGCCGGCCTCGCCCATCGCCATGCGTTGCACCGGGTCGTCCAGGAGTGTGACCAATGCTGCCCCGAGCGCGTCGCCGTCGCCCGGGGGCACGAGGATCCCGGTTACGCCGTCCTCGACTGACTCTCGCAGGCCTCCCACATCGGTCGCGACTACGGCCAATCCCATGGCTGCGGCTTCGATCGCCGCTACGCAGAAGCTCTCCTTGACCGAAGTGATCGCAGTCACGTCCCAACGCGAGAGAATCGCGGGAAGTGCCTCGTGGGGTTGATAGTCCAGCCATCGAATCGCGCTCGCGATGTTCAACTCCTCTGTAAGCGTTCGGCACTCATCGCGCAGCGACCCGTCGCCGACAAACTCGAAACGCACGTCGGGACGCCGCTCAAGCACGAACGCTGCCGAACGGACCATGGTTATCGGGTCGTAGACCGGCTCGAAGCATTTGAAGTAGCCGACCGTAAGGGCGCTGTCTCGCCGAGATCGGCGGGGTTGGAAGCGCTGCAGGTCCACGCCGAACGGGAGCGTTTCGATCGCAGACTCGTCGATTTCGGCGAAGTCGGCGATCATCCGTCCGAACGTGCGGCTGGGCGATACCACGCGGTCGGCGCAGCGCAGCAACTGCTTTCGCGCGGCGACCAGGGTCGGGTCGGCCGGAGGAGCGCCCGGCGGGTGGTCGACATCCGAGCCGTAGGCTTTGACCACCAAGTTTCCTTCTTCGGCGACGGACTCGGTGATTCCCCAGTCTGCCAGGAAGTGTACGTTGACCACGTCGAAGCTCTGGAACAGCCGGCGCATCATTGCTTCCCAGCGACTCCGCCATCGATAGGGATATCGCCATCCGAAGCGCGGTACGGAGAAACGCTCAAATGTCGCGCCGCGAATAGCCTGCGGTTTCATGGATACGACGTGGACGCGGTGCCCGCGCTCAGCCACGGATTCGACCAGGCGGCGAAAATGAACGGTGTCGGTGGGTCCGAGCATCGCGATGTTCATGCGTCCACCCAGCGTCGGTGTTTATGCGGTCGCGCGGAGGAGTTTCACGTTGGATTCGTGCGGGACTTCTTCCGCATGAGTCCACGTGTGCGGAAGACACAGCACGCCCGTCGTTCGTCCTCCGTCTTCCACCACAGACGAGTAGCGATAGTCGGTATCCGCGATTACGTCTCCAGAGTCACCATCGCGCAGCAGGACCCGCCAAAAATACTGTCCACCCGCTAGCGGCAACGACGGTAATGAAAGCGTCACCCGCCCTTTTCCCGCAGGGGCGTCGAAGGCGGTCTCGTCACGGACGGACGCAAAGTTCAGCAGCACAGTGCCGACTTCCTGCCGCACGTCGACTTCGACCGCGAGATTCGCGACGCTCCTGTCAAGCTCGAACGCGACGTCCACGTCCAGCGGCCGGACCGCGTCGGCGACGAGCACTTCCTTGCCATGCTCATCCCGCAGGCAGAACTCGGTGACACGAGCGATCTGCTTTTCGGTGCATCCCGTCAGATAACCTTGCTGGTGCTTTAGGGCATCGATATAGCGCCCGACGGCCTGCGCGGTGCCGCCATCGAAGATCAGACGACCGCCGTCCACCACCAAGCAGCGCGAGCAGAAGGCCTGCATCTGTTCCAGATGGTGCGTCACGAACAGCAACAACGCCCCGCCGTCCACCAGTTCGCGCATGCGCTGGATACAGCGCTGTCGGAACATGACATCGCCGACGCTCAGGACTTCGTCCACAATCAGAATGTCGGGCTGAACGTGTGCGGCTACGCTGAATCCGAGACGAGTCTGCATGCCCGAGCTGTACCGCTTGACCGGCGTGTCGATGAACGCTTCCACGCCGCTGAAGTCGATGATAGCATCCAGTTTGCGATCGATTTCAGCCTTTCGCATGCCGAGTATGGAGGCATTCATGTAGACGTTCTCACGCCCGGTGAGGTCGCCGTGAAAGCCAGCGCCGATCTCGATCAGCGCGGTGAGGCGGCCTCGCGTTTCGATCCACCCCTTCTCCGGTCGCATGATGCCGGCGATGAGTTTCAATGCGGTGCTCTTGCCCGCTCCGTTCGGGCCGATCAGCCCGACGGCTTCGCCGGGATGCACCTCGAACGAAACGCCGTCCAGCGCCCAAAACGAATCGGGCGAGGCGTCCGGATTTGATTGCTTCCGACCACGCCCCAAGAGACGGCGGAAGCCGTCAGCAATCAGGTCGGCGAGCGTATCGTGCCCCGCGCCGCGTTCAAAACGCTTCGACACCTGCTCCACTTTCAGCATGCCAGCCTTCATCAAATGCGCTCCGCGAACTGATACCCCGCGCGATGAAAGCACGACCAGCCGAAGGCCAGCAACAGAACCGACACGATCGTCGCGTATGCAAACGGCCCCGCCTGCGGCAGACGTCCGTAGATCAGACAATCCCGATACGCACCGATGATCGGCGTCATGGGGTTCAGCGCGACGCATCGCGCCGCCCACGAACCGTCCGAGGCCAGCGGATACACCACGTTCGTGCCGAACATCCAAAGCTGGATCGCGACGCCGAACACCTGCCGCACGTCGCGATAGAACAGGTTGGCCATCGCCAGCAACATGCCAATGCCTGTCATCATCACAACCTGAACGACGACCACGATGGGCAGAAACAGCACTGCGGCATGCAGCTCAAATGACCAAGGTGTGAGATAGTGAAAATATGCGACGAGCCCCGCCAGCACCGAACCAGCCACACAGAAGTCCACAAAGGCAGCACCGATGGCCGACAGCGGGAGCACCTCGCGCGGGAAGTAGACCCTGGTCACCAAGTTGCGGTTGGACACCAGCGAGTTCACGCTTCCGTTCAGCCCGGAGGCGAAGAACGTCCACGGAACCAGCCCGACGTAGGCGAACAACGCGTAGGGCATGTTGATGTTCATGCCATCAACGAGCTGTACCGCCTGCGTGAACACGAAGGTGAACACGAGCATCATGCTGAGCGGCACGCAGACAGCCCACCCGATCCCCAGCCACGATTGCTTGTACCGAATGCGCAGCTCGCGCACCGTTAGGCTGTACAGCACGTGGCGGTAGCGAAAGAGCTCCGCGACCGGGTCGCTCTGCGCGGAGTTCCGCCGGTCGCACGTTCCAATGGAATGTGGCAAGTCGCTCACGGAAAAACGTTTCCTCCGGCACTATTCTCGGACGTATCCGTTCTTTTCTTTGGTCTTGTTGGTGTGATTCGCAGTATGCGTGTTATCGGGCCTAGGCTCGGGCTACGACGAGCAGATCCTTGAGCACGTGTTCGTTTGGAAGCGTGAACTGCTGCCGCTCCACGACGCGCAGTCCCAGTGCGTCCAGCTCGGCATCGTATCGCTCAGCGCTGCGCGGTTTGCAGTGCGTTGCGTGCTCGTCGTGAGCATGGGAGAGCGAATCGATGATCACCAGCACACCGCTGGGATCGAGATGCCGGGCGAGCGACGCCAACGTGTCCAGCCACTTCTTCTCATCGACAATGTGCAACAGCACTTCGATGGCTGTTATCACGGAAAAACGGCGACCCAGATCGAGTGTCGCGACTTCGCTGACGAAGAATCGGGCCTGCGGCGCTCGGACGCGAGCCTGCCGGACCGCCGTCGGCGAGAAGTCCACGCCCACAACGTCAAAGCCGAGGTCGGAGTAGCCCTGAATGAGCATGCCCGTGCCGCAACCTACGTCGAGAAGCCCGTCGCCGTCACGCTTGTGTGCGTGTCGCCTGATGACATCCAACAGCCGGGACTCCTTGAATTCCCAGTCGCGGGCGTTGGCTTCATCGCTGAGCGACGGCGGCGCGATCGCCTTGTAGCTTCCTTCGTACTTTTGATGTCGCATCTCCCAGTACTGGGGCGCAACGAACGGCGTGTTCGTTGGTTCGACTTCAAGCATGCGGCGGATGGTTTGCAGCAGTGGCATGAGCGTCTTCCGAGTCGTGGCGATTCCTCCCGCCAGACGTTATCGGCTATCGCCCGCACCGGCTTTTGGCTTTGAGTTTCTGCCGGCGGCAGCCGAAAACCAATGGGAGTCGCGACATTAATCCGGACGTCGGGAGAGTCCAATAACACCGCACACCAGGCAGGCGTGACAAGGGGAGTTGGTCGTGCAGAGCAAACCCGTGCAGCTCGGAGTCGTCTCGAAAAAAGCGCCCGATCTCGCGTTCGATCTGAGTCCGTTGCCCGGTGGGTGCGCTCCAAAAGTGCTCTTTGTCTACCCCAACGTGCAGCGGGTCAGAACCGTGCAACTTGGGATTGCCGTCTTGTCCGCGTGCCTGAAACGAATCGGCGTCAAGACCCGGCTCTTCGACACAACGGCCTTGCGACGTGGGTGCGAGTTGGAACCGTTCTCGCGCGTGCTCGATGAATTCCGACCCGATATACTCGCCTACTCGGTACGTTCCAACGAGTGGTCGCTCGTCAAGGAGTTGCTGGCCGAAGGCCGGTCGCGCGGGATCACGCAGATCGTCGGCGGACCGCACCCCACGCACGCGCCAGAGGACACGATCGACCACGTCGATGCGCTCGTTATCGGGGAGGGTGAAGGGGCCATTACTGACATCGTGCGGCGCCTGTCCGCGGGCGACTCGATCACTGGTATCCCCAACACGTGGGTCAACACGGATGATGGCGTGGTCAAGGCCCCCAAACGCGACTTGATCTCGGACCTCGATACAATTCCCCTTCCGGACTGGCGACTGTTCGACGACATCCATACCAAGCAATCGTACATCCGGGACATGATGGACGATGTCGAGGTCGTCGCTGCGATCGAGGGGAGCCGCGGTTGTCCATACACATGCACCTATTGCGCGAACTCCGCGCTCATGGAATCGTACGCCGGTCAGGGGCGATGGCGACGCGAGAAATCGCCGGAGCGCATCGTCGAGGAGTTGCAGGCGTTTCGCGAGGTGTTCGGCGCTCTAGATTTTGTTTATTGGGTTGATGAAATATGGCTGACGGGTATCGAGCGACTTCGCCGATTCCGCGATGCCTACAAGTCGGGCGTCGGCGTGCCTTTCAGCATCATGGAGCGCCCCGAGTGTGTCACCGAAGAGAAAATCAAGATCATCTCCGACGCGGGGCTCCACTACATTGCCATTGGATTGGAATCGGGAGACGAGGAACTCCGCAGCAAACTCCTGCAGCGGCACACGAAGCTGGAAGTTCTTCGTCGGGCCTTCATTTTACCCAAGCGCTACGGCATCAGGGTCCACGCCTTCACCATGCTCGGCCTGCCTGGCCAAGACGAAGTTTCGATGATGAAAACATGGGACTTCATGCGACAAATCCTTCCCGATACCGCGCAGTTCACTATTTTTCAGCCGCTGGAGGGCACGAAGCTCTACGACCAGGTGATCGAGATGGGTATGTACCACCCCGATGACGCCACGGAGAGTTTCTATGACGGAACGATGCTCCGCCAAGACGGAATCGACGGCAAACTGGTGAACAGGTATCGATTGCTCTTTGATCGGTACGCCGTTCGTCCGGGCGTTTGGCCCGTGATCGCTTTTCATTCGTGCCGCCACGTGCGGTTGATCTTCTGGCTGATCATGTCAGCCGTTCCGGCGTGCAGACGATTCCTAGGACGTCAGCTGTCGCGGTGCGGCAACTTGCGACGCTGCACGCCGCGCGAGGCGATGCGCAAAATCATCAACAACGTCTTGGAATTGCCCCGAGTGGTCTATTCGTCCCTGGCGCGTTAAGCCGCACGCGGTGGAAATCGGCGCGGAGAAACCTCGGTCGAATCCCGCCCCAAGGAACAGTATTCAACTCCGAAGGCCCCGTGTCCGATAACTGGTACGGTTATCGAACCCACTCGGAGTCGGACATGCACGCCACAAGACACTTGGAAATCTGGCCGCGGATTCGAGCCGCCGGCGGGAAGCTCTACCGGGATCGCATTCGCCGCGATGTTCCCATTCTGGTGATCCACCGGATACGCGAAGTTGACGGGACGAGTCTCTCCACCCTCTGCAGGGTTCTTGACCATTGTGCGGAACACCATCAGGTCATCACGCTCGGTGAGTTGGCCGCCACCCTTCGGCGCGGGGCAAATCTTCCGAGGAACGCGATTGTGTTGACCTTTGATGATTGCACATCCGATCACATCTCACTCGCGGCGTCTGAGTTACGTAAACGGGGATTGCGGGCGACGTTCGCCCCAATCGGCTGCGTCTTGCGCGATTCTCTCGTACCGGCCGTTCACTGGCTGCTTCACATTCTGGAAACCACACCAAGAAAGTCCATCCGCTTCGGATTCCCAGGCCTGATCGAGGAGAGAACATGGCCCATGGGGAGGGAACACATGCCGGAACTGCTGGGCAGCGATTCAGCGCTGCGCCGGACGATTCAATCGGCCGAGTACCCCCTCGCCGTCGACATGCTGTTTGCTCTTGGGCAGGCGGCTGGAGTCGCCCCGCCGCAGGCAGAGGATCTCTTCGCCACCGTAGACGACGTGAAGTCATTGGTGGCGGACGGGCACGAGGTGGCTGGGCATTCTATGCTTCATCGTGACGTGGACGAACCGGACCGAGACAGATGGACCAGTGACTTGCGCGAAAGTTTTGATCTCATCTCGGACTTGTTCGGACAGAAAGCGCATTCCTACATCTACCCCTTCGGCCACGAACGGTCCATGTCCGTCCACTCCATAGTCAAAGCCGCCGGATTCGGCTGCGCCGCGACAACCGAGATGGGAACCAACACCAGGCGAACGAGTCCGTTTGCACTTCGGCGCATCGGAATCCACAGCGATTGGCCCGTGCCGTTCCCGCCGGTCTATTGATGTGCCCCCGCAAAGGGCTCGCGATCCTATCGTTTTCTGAGAACGCTTAGCGTGCAAGCACCGACATGACCGATCGCACGGGTGATGTGGTGTCGTGCAACGTCATCAAGGCGACGTTCCAGCCAATGGGCTGAACGGTACCCCGGTATGAATCTTCCGGCGATTTTGAGCGGACCGAATCCATGACCACGGTGGTCAACGCGCGTCAGGCCAGCCGACTTTGCCAACCGCGCGAACTGCCCAGGCGTATACTGCCGGTTACGTAGGCCTGACGAAGTCTCCATGATCGGCCCGCCGATCCGCCCCTGCAAGAGAAACCGGAGCCGGTAGCGGTTCGGGGTCTGAATCACTATGACCCCGGAATCGGCCAACACAGAACGCATACGCTCAAGGACGGGGACGGGGTCGTCGAAGTACTCGATGAACCCCAACGCCACGATCACATCAAACCTGTGCTCTCCCAGATCGAGCGAATGAAAGTCGGCGGCTCGGAAATCACAATAGCTGGTGACGCCCGCTCGTTCGGCATTCTCCCGCCCACGCCGAATCATGGACTCAGATAGATCGACGCCCAGAACGTGATGGCCCATTCGAGCGAGTTCGATTGCAGCCGGACCGCAGCCGCACCCCAGATCCAGAGCGCGCCCTGGGGACAGAACGTGTCTGCGGCAAAGCTCCATGGCGAAATCGAGGCGCGTGCGGAAGACGTATCCGTCGTCGGCGTCGCTATCGTACGCCCGTTGCCATTCGCCATGGTGGCTGTCGAAGTAGGCGGCAACGTCGGCCTGTTGAGATTGAACAGTCATACCATCGGCCTCTTTCCAGCGTATTATCGGCAACCGCCCCACTCACGCTGCATTCTCGAACGGTCCAGATTCGGACTTTGCGGCTGGCAGATCAGAAAGACCCATGCATACCGGACTAAAGAACCGCAGCACGCTAGGCGATAGCGACAGTGTGACGAGCTTCCCATATCAGGACGCTTGCTCCTTAGATCAGTGCGGCCAGGGATTGCGATGCATAGATCTGCAACCAACTCGACCCGATCGAGCGATGCGCAACGCTCCGAACGCCGTACGCACAGGCCGGGCGTGTATTGGCGCGACGCCGCCCACTTTGCGAAACGCGTTGTCTGGGCACGCACCCGACGCCGCTTGGTCAACCGTGACTACCTCCTTGCATACGAATCGCGGCACGTGCGCGAAGAATTCGACTACGCCACGCTGCACTCGTTCGCCAAGGGCCGGGCTTGCGTAATGGATGTCGGGGCCAACGTCGGCGCCACGACACTGGTGATGGCCGACGCCGCCGGCGCGGGGGCGAAGATCGTCGCGTTCGAGGCGTCGGAGGCGTCGTGTGCGATCATCCGGGAGAACGCCCGACTTAATGGGCTGGACGACGTCATCAGCGTCGTCAATGCCGTCGTTGGCCGTCAATCCGGTCACATCACGTCGTTCTTTTCGCAGTCTGTGTCGCCTCGCGGTTCGGTCGTCGCGCCACCCCCGGAAGGCGCGGACGTCATCGTCAAGCCGAGCCTCGCGCTGGATGACTTCGTCCGGCAGACTGGGACCATTCCCGATTTCATCAAGATCGATGTCGAAGGCGCGGAGTGCGATGTGCTCGCAGGGCTGTCCGAAACCCTTGCCACCGTCCGCCCGGTCGTTTTCGTCGAGCTACACGCTTGGCCGTCTGTTTCGATCGTCGAAAACGCTGCCGACCTGATGCGCCTGATCGGCAGCGTCGGATACCGCGCGGTCCGGGCTGACACCGGTACCACCGTGCAGCGTGCGGAAGACCTCGCCGATCTCGCGGGTCGAGCCCCCACCTCAGTACAATCCCGCGTCCACCTGACGCTCGGGCCAGACCCCGTTTGACACGTCTCGAGTTGCCCGCACCGCGGATTGGCTACGCCGCCCGTCGCGTCGCAACCGGCTGAATTCTTACGACTCGACAAGCTTCCCCCAAGATGGACAATCTTGTGGCGACGAAGCGGACTCCAGAGCCAAGAGGACTGTATGTGATGGCCGACACCGTCTTGCTGATTACGAACGACGGCGGAATCGTGCAGAAAGTGCGTGATGCGTGCCGAGAACTTGAAGCGAGCTTGACGCATCTCGATACACTGAAAGATGCAACAGAGCAACTTGCTGCCGCGCCTCCCGGTCTCATTCTCTGCGACTACTCCACGTTTGAGATCGTGCGGGAACAACTGCCGCGTGCCTGCGTCCTCCTGTATACCGAGCCAGCCGGAAGCGAGCAGGCCATCGAGGCCATCAAGCGCGGCGCTCTTGACTACCTGGTTACACCGATCGAGACCGAGGTTCTGGCCCGGCACATCGGAGAGGCACTTCGAATCAGCCGTGACATCCACGTGCCGGCGGTCTACGGAGAGCCGGTCGATGATGTTGCCGTCGAGCGAATCATCGGGCAATCGCCCGCCATGAGAGAGGTGTACAAACTGATCGGACGCATCGCCCCGCGAGACGTCAATGTGCTCATCACCGGCGAAAGCGGTACCGGCAAGGAGTTGATCGCCCGGGCCATTCTGCACCACAGCCCGCGTAAGGACCACCCATTTCTGGCCATCAATTGTGCGGCCATTCCGGAAACGCTGATCGAGAGCGAGCTATTCGGGCACGAGAAGGGAGCGTTCACCGGCGCGGCACTCCGGCGGATCGGTAAATTCGAGCAGTGCGACGGAGGCACGCTTTTCCTGGATGAAATCGGCGACGTACCCCTCGCCACACAAGCCAAGCTACTGCGCGTTCTGCAGGACAACTCGTTCCAACGCCTCGGCGGAACCGAACTCATCACGAGCGATGTGCGAATCATCGCTGCCACCCATCAGCCCCTCGAAACGCTCATCGAAGAGAAGAGGTTTCGGCAGGATCTCTACTTCAGGCTAAACGTCGCTGGTATCGACGTGCCACCGCTTCGGGAGCGCGAAGTTGATGTCGTGCTGCTCGCACACAAACTCGTGCAGCGCTACAATCGGAGCTTGGGTGCAGACATCCGCTCGTTCTCGCCGGACGTACTTCCCGTGCTGCTCAAGTACCCTTGGCCTGGAAACGTACGCGAGTTGGAGAACGCAATCAAAGCCGCGCTTGTCGTAGCCCGCGGCTCAATAATGAGGCTTGAGTTTCTTCCCGAACACATTCGCAAGGCGACCCATCCTCGATCAAGCGATTTCTCAACGAAGGAGAATCTCGCGGCCGGCTCGCCCAACGACGAAGCGCGATCGATCGCCGAGAAGCTCGCGGCGCAGCCCTCCCTTGCGGGCAAGCTGCACGAAACCGCGACCGCCATAGTCGAACGCGAAATCATCCGCGTCTGCCTCCAGCGCGCTAAAGGCCAACTCGCCCCGGCCGCGAAGATCCTGGGCATCAGTCGCACGACACTTCGCAAGAAAATAGCGGACCACGGAATACGCACGACCACCTCGGTCGACATCGACACCTGAATCACCCAATGGCCCATGGCTGGACGACATGGCCATAAACTGACCACTATGGCCATTCAGTGCGCAGGCGTCGTTGGAGTGTCGCGCCGCGTCACTATCCATAATATCTGATTCTATAAATGTTTACGTCGTATCCACTGCGTCGAACAGCCCTGGCACACGCCTTGCGTTGGGTGAATCAGAACGCGGGAGTGCCGTTGAACTTCGTCCATCGCGGACGAGTGGCCTCTCGGGTTTCTTGAGCAAATGGAGGCTTTGATTATGCGAGGACGCAATACGATGACACGTGCAAGACGGCGACAAGAGATGCTACGCGAGTTGGTTTCTGACGAGGCTGTCTGCGTCACGCTCGGCAACGGGTACTCACGATCAGCCGAAGCAGCTGATGCGTTGATGCGCATTCGCGACGGCACCTACGGAGTCTGCATCGACTGCGACAAGAGGATTCCCGCGTTGCGCCTTGAGGCCAAGCCGGAGGCCGCACGATGCGTTGCTTGCCAGGCCGAATACGAACGCCGGTCGTCCGCCGGCTCAGGGGAGTGGACAGATGTTCTCAGACGATCGGCCTAATCCTACTCGGTGCGTTCGGAGGTTGCCGCGATGGCTTGCCTATCTGGGGCGCGACCCGCCTCGCGGTCCGGGCGTTCCGGGACAGCGGGGGTAAGAGCGGACTTGTTACCGAATCGAGGTTGCCAACCGAGCGACACGGCAGCATCGCCTTTTCCGGCAATGCTGTCGTGTCAGCTGTCGTTTCGATGATCTTGCCGAATCAGCCCGTCTCGAATACGGTGGACGCGCGGTCGGCGCGCTTCTGCTCGTCGGCTTGGCCTTGGCAGACGAATTTGAGATTGACGGAGCGGGCGCGTGGGAGTCGATTCAATAGAGGGTTGGTCCTGATGCCGTCCAGCGAACAGGTCTTGGTAGTACCGCGTCAAGCGTTGGACGAGGCCGGGAGCTTTCAAGGCTTTGCGACTGACAGCGAGCGCTACCTCGGGGCCTTCTTTCAGCCCGGTGTGCCTCGGTACATGACCCGTTCGGTTGCCGAGACGGACCCAGGGTACAAGCAACTCATCCCTTACGTCATCATAACCTGCAACGGGCGCGTTCTCAGTTACGTTCGCGGCGTTCGCGCGGGCGAATCCCGACTCATCGGCAATCGGTCGATCGGAATCGGTGGGCACATCGACCCGCCCGACGGCGACACGCCTTTGTTTCCCGACAGCTTCCGCGACGCCTACCTCTCAGCCGTCGAGCGGGAGGTGAATGAGGAACTGTCGATTGACACGCCGCATCGAGATCAAGTGATCGGCCTGCTCAATGACGATTCCAACGATGTCGGAAAGGTGCATGTGGGGATCGTGCACCACTGGGCGCTGGACACGCCCAGCGTTAGCAAGCGGGAGCAGATGATCACACAGTTGAGTTTCATGACGCCGGGCGAGTTGCACGACGTGCGTGACAGCCTGGAATCGTGGTCCGGGTTCTGCCTCGATCTGCTCCCGGATCTCGTCGACGAGAATCGCGCGGAAGTTCGCGACAGTTGCAAATAGCCAGTCCTCCCGTCCCGCCCCAAGTACGTCAAGCTCTATTGTCCTCCGACACCAGATACAAACGCCCCATACGAACAACACGGCAGCATCGCAAGGGATAGGCGATGCTGCCGTGTCGGTATTTGAATCGTTGGGTCGGCTGATCTAGTAGCGGTAGTGCTCCGGCTTGTACGGGCCGTTGACGGAAATGCCGAGGTAGTCAGCCTGTTTTTGCGTGAGTGTCGTCAGCTTGACACCCAAGTGGTCGAGGTGCAGTCGGGCGACTTTTTCGTCCAAGTCCTTGGGGAGCACGTAGACCTTCTTTTCGTACTTGTTGTCGTCGCGCGTCTTCCACAATTCGATCTGGGCGATGACCTGATTCGTGAAACTGTTGCTCATGACGAAACTCGAATGGCCAGTCGCGCAACCGAGATTCACCAAGCGACCCTCTGCGAGCACGATGATCGATTTGCCGTCCGGCCAGGTGACCATGTCGACCTGCGGCTTGATCTCTTTGCGGGTGAGTTTGGGATCGTCGAAGATCGAAGCGATCTGAATCTCGCTGTCGAAGTGGCCAATGTTGCAGACGATGGCTTGGTGCTTCATCTGGTCCATGTGCTCGCGGGTGATGACGTCGACATTGCCCGTCGTGGTGACGAAGATGTCGCCGAACGCACAAGCATCAGCCATCGTGACGACCTGATAGCCTTCCATCGCGGCTTGCAACGCATTGATCGGGTCGATCTCGGTGATGAACACCGTCGCACCCATGCCGCGGAACGCCTGAGCACAGCCCTTTCCGACGTCGCCGTATCCGCAGACCACGCAGTTCTTGCCCGCGATCATCACATCGGTGGCACGCTTGATTCCGTCGATGAGGCTTTCGCGACAGCCGTAGAGGTTGTCGAACTTGCTCTTGGTGCAAGAGTCGTTGACGTTGATGGCCGGGCAACCGAGCTTGTCCTGCTGCACCATCTGGTAGAGACGGTGTACGCCGGTCGTGGTCTCTTCGCTGATGCCGTGAATGTCTTTGAGCATTTCGGGGAACTTGTCATGGACCATCACGGTCAGATCACCGCCGTCGTCCAGGATCATGTTCAGTGCCTTGCCGTCAGGCCAACGCAGTGTCTGCTCGATGCACCAGTCGGCTTCTTCAGCTGTTTCGCCCTTCCAGGCAAAGACGGGAATGTCCGCGGCTGCGATGGCGGCGGCCGCGTGGTCCTGCGTGCTGAAGATGTTGCAACTGCTCCAGCGAACTTCCGCGCCGAGTTCGACGAGCGTCTCAATGAGAACAGCCGTCTGCACGGTCATGTGCAGGCAACCCGCAATGCGGGCGCCGGCCAGCGGGCTCTTGCCGGCGTATTCCTTACGCAGTGACATAAGTCCGGGCATTTCGTGCTCGGCAATCTGGATTTCACGACGGCCGAAGTCGGCCAGGGTGATGTCTGCGACTTTGAAGTCTTGAATGGCTGTGGTCATGCGATTGTAGCTCCTTATTTACGTTTCGTACGTTTGGTTCTCGTATCTGAAGACCGCACGTTTCTCTGCGCGGTGATGACAAACAACTCGGGCGCGTCGATGGTCCGGGTGGGCGGCGGATCAGACGCGAGATTGTGGTGGCACACCTGGTCGAATCCGGCAGCGGCGACATCCCTGGCCAGGCTGACCGACTCGAAACCCCACCAGCGATCCTGCATTCGCTCGTGGAACTCAGCCAACTGATGGGCGCGCTGCTCGATGATCAGGAGTCGCCCCCCGGGTTTCAAAATGCGCCCCATTTCGGCGAGCGCCTCTGCGGGTGCGGGCACGTGGTGCAGAACGAGAATGGCGCAGGCCAAATCGACACGCTCATCCTTTATCGGCAGACGGCCAAGATCGCCCTGCCTAAAGAGCACGTTCTTGATTTTCCGGACCTCACACCGCGCGCGGGCAACGTCCAGCATCTCCGGAACGGGATCGACCGCGATGACCTCGTGAAACGTATTCGCGAGGACGGGCAGCATCATCCCGGTACCGACGCCGACTTCCGCAACGACCCAGTCGTTCGGCAGCAGGGAGGACAGCCCCTCGAGGTGAAAAGCGTCGCCGAACGCATCGCGGCGCATCTGGTCCCACCGATGGCCTACGCTCGAAAAAAACGAGTGACTCTGGTTCTGCCGGGCGGTGAGCACGCGCGCAAGGCGCTGGCGCACCGACTTGGGCAGTTCATCCTGAGCGATCCACTCGATCATGTGATCTTGAAGCGGTTGGGCATCGCCGTTGGTGCTCGCCGCCGCTGCGCAGAGCACGGTAGTGCCTTCGCGCCGATCTTGGATTAGCCCGGCGTCACGCAAGACCTTCAAGTGTCGTGACACGGTGGACTGTGGCTGACTCAGGCAGTCGACGAGTTCCGAGACGCTCAGCTCCTGCCGCGCGACGATCTGAAGGATCCGCCGCCGAGTGTTGTCTGCCATGGCCTTGAAAACGAGCTCGGTACTCATGATTCAGAAATCCGTACATCCGGATAATAGGATATATCGGTCGGATGTCAAGGGATCGTGAGCGATTTCGACCGCGACCCACTCGGGGTGATCTAGCCTGCGTCGGTTTCTCCCCGCCCTGCTCCTGTCGCAGAGAATCGGGCACACGTTCGGGGCCGTCGCGATACCATGGGGATGCCGGGGTGTCGCGGTCAGACGGCTTGCAGGAGAGAATAAAGCTGCACTGTCAGATGGCTTCGTTTCGTCAATACGGTATGCGTGTCGGGGAGCGCAATCGTGGTTTCTGGGCTGTGTTGGGTGTTTGTTGGTGGGATCGGTTGGGTTCGTTCTGCGCATGGCGTTTTTCCACGAGGCGCGCCGTTGGGCTTCTTGGCGGCAGTTTGGGCGCGTTCGGGGTCCGCTCATGGTAATAACTACAGGGGTGGCTGTGATTTCGTTGGACGGGAGCGTGCGCCCTTGTACGGTGGCGGGAGAGGGTCTCTTGGGAGGGGAAAGTCGAACGCTGAAACCTCCGAGCGCGCGGGGGTCGAACCGCAGAGGTCGCGGAGATCGCTGAGGGGGAAGAGACGGATCGGTCTCTCGGCGGCGAAGCGGGGGATTGAGTAGGTCTGGCGCGTCCCGATCCCGATCCGGCTGCCGATTTAGGTATGGTGTTCCCCGAACTTACCGGAGATAACGTGTGTGTCCCGGGACCCTCGAAGTGTGTGTTCCCGGAACCCCCCGTCACTGGTAGTTCTCCCGTTAGGTTGGTTCATCGGAGCAGTTCACGATAGACATTACGGCAATGGCGATTCACTGAGTGCGCGATCGCAAGTTCGGCAGTAGACCTGTTTCCCTTCCCAACTGAAGTACCTTTGCTCCAAGTAGATTGCGACCGTTATCCCCATCCATATTAGCACATAGCGACCTGAAACGCACGCCGAGAGTGTCAGGATAATGAATAGTGGCTTAATACCACAGTCCTTCCTAACAAATAACTCAAAAACATAATGCACTGCGTCGATGCGTTCCACTTCCTTACTTGCAGTAGTCACAGTACATCGGTGTGTCTCTCCGTTCTCAAAAAAGGGCGGGCGTTTGCCACCCGCCCTCTTGGAGTGCCTCAGAGGGTCTGTGTTACAGCCCTAGTAGTTGCTGTTTTTCCTTAAGCTCTGCTGCCTCGCCTTCATACTCGGATAGAGCCTTCTCTACCTTCTTAGCTTCCGCTTTGCCTCTGTTGTCCAACTGCTCCGCAAGCGGAGCTTCCAGCGCTGCCAGTTTTGCTTCGTTGTCGATAGTCATCACTCCAGGCTATCCACTCCCTGGAGCCGCCACAAGCAGGGCTCTAGATTCGGCAGATGTTAGGGGTAAAACCGAGGGGCTAGTTGCGGGCTGGGAGATCGGGGGACGCTATACTGAATTCCGGGCGGGTGTGTTGGGGTAGTTGCTCTTCGGCGTTGGGCTCTGTCTCTCGGGGGGTGAAGCGGGTGGTTCAGTGATTACGGCGCGTGCCGAATTCGATCCGGATGCCGAGTCGAATGACAACGCTGTTCTGGGTGAGAGATGTGGATTGCGGGCGGAGAGACGCGATTGGTCGATCCCACGGATTGCAGTCCGTGGGCTTCGAGGGACGATTCGGAGGCAACGGAGCGCTGTCATTTTGGGTGTGGTTTCCCCCGAACCAAGTGTGGAGCCGTTTGGCACCTGGGATTTGCGTTGGCGCGCCTGTGGCTGGGGCGTAGCATGGCGTTGTGATGTCTGATGGATCGAGTCAAATGGTGCTGATGGGTCGGGTTGGGGATTCGGCGGTGATCAAGCCGTTGGTGTCGTGCTCGGCTGTCTTGGCTGAGATCGTCCGGGGGCATCTTCGGTCGACGAGCGACGCCAAGACGACGGACATTTACTTTGATCTATCACAGAGCGCCAGCATCGACAGCACGTTCGCTGGGTTGCTGGTGTCGCTCACCGGGGGCAGGGACGGCATGCCGGGCGTCGTGGTGCATCTGGCGCACGCGAACGACGCGGTTCGGGCTGCGCTTACGAACATGCATCTGCTGGGGTTGTTCGACGTTTGTGACGATTTGCCACATCTGCCGTCGGGGTGGGAGGCGATGGGTGAAACGCCTCGCACCGCCGAACGACTTTGCGATCTGATCGTCGAGTCCCATAAGACGTTGATCGAGGCCGACGACCGCAACCGTGTCGCGTTCGGTCCCGTAGTCGACGCATTCGAAGCCGAGCGAAAACGCAGCTCCGGCGCACCGCCGGAGGCGGGTCGGGATTGATCTTGTGCGGCGGCGGGCGTAGACTGACGAGAGTCTGTGTAGAGCGGCGGGGCTTCTCGTTGCCGTGGGTTTGACCGCCGGGGGCGAATTGCCGGAGATTGTGAACATGGGGCGTAATTGGGCATTGATCCCGGCACTGTTCGTTGCCGCGATGGCGACGGAGGGTGCTCGGGCGCAGGAACTGAAAACCGGGGATGCTGCGCCACCGATCAAGGTCAGCGATTGGGTGAAAGGCGAACCCGTCGACATTGGCAAAGGGAAGGGTTCGACGGCGTACCTGATCGAGTTTTGGGCGACGTGGTGCCCGCCATGCATCGAGTCGATTCCTCACCTGACCGAACTGCAGCATAAGTACGGCAAGCGTGGGTTCAAGATCGTGGCGATCTCCAGCCCTGGGCGGGGCGAGACCTTGAAGAAGGTCAAACGTTTCGTCCGCCAGCGCGGTGATGGCATGGACTACACCGTCGCCTACGATGGCGCCAGCAAGACGGTGGAGCGCTACATGGGTGGAGTCGGTGTGAACGGGCTTCCGTGGGCATTCTTGATCGACAAAGCCGGCGTCCTGGTGTGGCATGGTCATCCCGGTATCCCGAACATGGACGAGATCATCGACCAGGTGATCGAGGGAACCTACGACCCCAGCGATTCGATTCTGCAAGAGAAACTGGAGCCGATGTTCCAGCGTTTGCAGCGCTACCACATCATGCAGAACTGGGACGCTTTCAAGTCGACGACCAAGACCATCTTGAGTATCGATCCGAAGAACGAAGGAGCGATGGGCGCGCTCATCTACGCCTGCATCGAAGAAACGGACGACGCGTCCGGCCTGCGTGAGTTCATCGAGTCCCACATCGCTGCTCATAAGAGCGAACCGAAAGTGATGAACGCGTTGGCGCAGTCGTTGTTCGGTATTGTCGAGCTGAACAAGCGTCAGCCTGATCTCGCGTTGCGTGTCGCCACTGCGGGGTACGAGGCGTGTGGGGATGGCGATTGCGTAATGGTTGAGACCTACGCGCGGGCGCTGTTCGAAATCGGCTTGGTCGATAAGGCCATCGAGGTGCAGGCAGAGGCCGTCACCCGTGCCAAGGGCGCGGAGCGTCGCGCCTTGCTTGAGAAGGTGAAGAGTTACTACGAAACGTGCAAGTCGCTGCAATCCGGGCGTCTGTAGCGCTTCGCGTGCGGTCTACACATCATGATTAAGAGCGGAACCGTTGTTTGTATATTGTTGATCTTGGGTTCCTTCGCCGACGTCGGTTCTGGGCAACCGGGCGTGGCTACGCTACCGCCGGTGGTCGGTGCTGAGGGCTTGGATCGGGTGGGTTATCACGGGTTTTGGGAGATCGCCCTACCTTTGGGAAACGACTCAGTTCTTGGGTCGCACCTGCTTGATGAGAACCTCTACGTCACGACGCGAGCCGGCTTTGTGTTCGCGATCCAAGCCGACACCGGTTTGCTGCGCTGGGTCCAGAACCTGGGCGCCACGCTGGTGCGTGATCGGGCACCGACGCACGTCCAAACGCCGAGCGGCGAGGGTCCGGTGGTTTTTGTTACCCACTCTGCGGTGCGCGTGTTTGATCGGTACAGCGGAGACGAGGTTCGGAGTTTCGAGCTGCCTTTTCCCGCAGGCGGCGGTGCGGTGGCGAACCGGGATTTGATGTGCCTCGGCAGTGCCGCCGGTCGGCTCCATTCCCTTCGATGGTCAGCCGATCCGCGGAGCGCGGCGCTGCAATGGTGGGAGGTGGCGGTCAAGGGTGTGGTCGCGTCCACGCCGGTGTCGATCTTCGACCGTTGGTACGTTGTTTCGAGCGGCGGCGCGGTCTACTGCGTCAGACCGGAGGATAAGTTACTGCACTGGGCCTCCCGGATCGGCGGTTCGGTATCCGGCGGGTTGCACGTGGACGAATCGGGTGTCTATGTCGCGTCGACCGACCGGTCGCTTCGGGTGCTGGATGCGGACACCGGCGAGCGGATCAGAACATACAAGCTCCCTGGTCCGTTGTACGATGCGCCTGACGTGGTGCAACGGACGTGCTACCAGCATTGTCCGGGCGCGGGTCTGTACGCATTCGATGTTGATACGCGTGAGCAACTCTGGGTCGGCCCGCACGCTCGCCGATTCGTCGCGAGGGCGGCTGAGAACCTGGTGCTGCTGTCGGAAACCGACGGGTTGCTGTTCGTCGACAATGAGACCGGAACGGTTCGACACACGTTGGACCTGCCGAATCGCGTCTCTGCGGTTCGCAACACGCGCGACGGGGTCTTGTATCTGGTGGCGGCCGACGGTCGTATCGCCTGTGCGACGCCCAAGGGCTACCCGTATCTGCGGCGCGACGCTGTTCGCCGCTCCCGGGCGGGGCTCAGTCAACCGCCGTCGGCTGCTCAGGATGGTTTGGTCAATCCCTCAATTGTGAACGACCCAGGCCAGCGCGTCTCCAGTGACCCTCTGCGTAGCGCAAACCGGGGTTGACTGGGTCGTGGGGGGCATGATGGCGGGTGGCAACTCCCGAGCCGCGGGATTCATCCCGCGCGGACGCTCGCGTCGAACGAATCCTCCGGCTCATAATCTTGACACCACGCACGCCTCCGCTAGGATCGCCCGGTGTTCGTGGGCGATGCTGTGAAATGTCCCCGAACGGCTGGAATGGAACCACACGGCGGTTCCTTTGCCCCGAATACAATCCCCCATTGAGGAGATACTCCATGGCAGGGGTCAAGAGCAGGACCATGTTCGTATTGCGATGCGTTTCCGGATGGCTGGCGTGCGCGGCTGTTGCGGTGTTGTCGACGGGCTGTCAGAGCGCCGGGACACGCACCGTGCAGGTGCAGTTCTATGCGCCCGAGGGCAGCACCGTGGTCCTTCGCGATGTCGACGATCTCAGCGCCGAGGTTCGCTCGCACGGGCCGCTTGGCAACCGCTTCGAGCACGAAGCCGAGGATTTCGCGGTTTACGATCTACCAGCTGGTCGCTACAGCTTGGCCTACATGGGTGGCGCTGGAGCGAAAGACGCCACGATCTACGGCGAACTTGAGGTCCGCAGCCCGTCGCAATCCGTCGCGCGGGAGTTCGTCGCTCGCACCTTTGTGCCGATCAGGCTTGCGAGCGTCGATCATCAGGAGGCGGAGCACCTGTTCCCGTCGCGTGATCTGTCCTATACGGAAGGGCTGGAGCGGCGCGAATTCGAGCACATTCAGCAGGGCGATTTCATCGAACAAGTCTACTTCGTCGCGGATCTTGAGCGGGCGAAATACGACTACGACGTTGCCTACTACCAGGCCATTCAGGACGTTGACCGCGAGTTGGCGGTCCTCTCTGATCGGGAAGAGTACATCGACGTACGCTACGACGCAGCCCGTCGCACAGCGCTGTTCCGCAACCCGGACGTCAACGTCGAGGATCAGATTGCCCAAGAGCGCTTCGACCTCTGGGGTGTAGAGGAGCCGTTCATCAAGATCGCCGAAAAGCGGCAGGCGTTGGCTCGCGAGCGGGAATCGCTGCAGATCGTGCGACGTGATCTCGAAGACGAACGCGGTCGGCGAAACGCCCTTCTGCGGTCGATGAAAATCGTCCACCGGGCCGGGGCGCTTACGCTGGCCACGCCCGATCTGAAAATGCCATTCCGCGAATCTGTCGAGCAGGCTTCGCAACTCGGCGAGGTATTGGCCGTCCTGCGCATCGGCGGTCGCCATCAGTACTGGGCTATGGGTCGCGCCGGCGGCGGATCGGGCGAGTAGCGGAACAGCCGTTACGGCGACCCGCGCTTGCCGAATGGCCGTGCTTTGCTAAGGTGGTGGGCATGTCATCCACCATCAACCGCGCGCTCATCAGCGTCTACGACAAGACCGGCATTGTGGACTTCGCCCGTACCTTGACCGGCGAATTCGGCATTGAGATTCTGTCCACTGGCGGCACGGCCAAGCTGCTGAAAGAAAGCGACATCCCCGTCACACTCGTCGAGGACGTGACCGGATCGGGCGAGATGCTCGACGGCCGCGTCAAGACGCTGCACCCCAACATCCACGCGGGCATCCTTGCTGATCGCGACAACCCCGACCACATGCGCCAACTCGAAGAGGCCGGCATCAAGCCGATCGATATGGTGGTGGTGAATCTCTATCCGTTCGAGGATACCATCGCCAAGCCCGACTGTACGTTCGAGGAAGCGATCGAGATGATCGACATCGGCGGCCCCTGCATGCTCCGTGCTGCGGCGAAGAATCACCAGCACGTTGTTCCGGTATTCAACCGGCATGCATACGAGCCTCTTCTCCGCGTCCTACGCGGAGGGTCGTGCGAGAAGTTATCGAAATTGCGGCGTCGCTATTCTCGAACCGCATTCTTGGTGACGTGGCGATACGACCGAGAGGTCGCCGCATACCTTGAGCGAGGCTCCATTGCTGACGGCAACGGGGCACCGGCGGCTCAGGGGCTGTTCAAGCTGCCTGCGCTACACCGCACCGAGACTCTCCGTTACGGCGAAAACCCTCATCAGTCGGCCGAACTTCGAGCCATTGATGCGGAGCGACAGAGTTCGCCGGAAGAAGAGCCAGCCATCGCGTTCGGATGCGATGAAGAACGCATGTCGTTCAACAACTACGTTGATGCGGATTCGGCGCTCGCTCTATGCAAAGAACTGAATTGGGGATGGCGAGGTGCGGATTCGAGCAGCAGGTCGAGGTCTACCGGTCCTCTCCCGCGCTATGGCTGTTCGTTCATCAAGCACACAAACGCGTGCGGTTGTTCCGTCGATGACGATGCGAATGAAGCGTATCGTAAAGCGTATCTTGGGGATCCGAACGCCGCGATGGGCGGAATACTGGCCGTGAATTTTCCCGTCGATGCCGCTTTTGCGACCTCTGTAATGGAGACCTATGATCGATGGGGGAAGAAAGCTGGCGCGGGAGGGTTCTTCTTGGAGGTCTGGATCGCCCCGGATTTCGAGGACACCGCTTTGGACACCATACGCAGTCGAAAGAAGTGGGGTGAGCGCGTTCGCCTGGTTACGGTCGGCGAAATGTCGGGACCGCCAGATTGCTCGAGGACCGATCTAAAAAAAGTGTCGGGCGGAATCCTGTTTCAAACGCGCGACGGCGTTGGGCTTGATGACAACAACTGGACGGTCGTGACCAAGCGGACGCCCACCGACGGGGAAATGGCAGACCTCCGCCTCGCTTGGCTGGTCTGCAAGCACACTAAGAGCAACGCGATTTCGGTCTGCAAGGACGGCATGCTGATCGGCAACGGCGCGGGGCAGATGTCGCGGGTGATGAGCTGCCGGATCGCGACGTGGCTGGCGAAGGAAAACGGCCACGAGGAATCGCTGGCTGGTGCGGTGGCGGCGTCGGATGCGTTTTTCCCATTTCGGGACGGCCCCGACATCCTGATCGATGCGGGCGTGCGGGCCATCATCCAACCCGGCGGATCGAAGCGGGACGACGATACCATCGCTGCCTGCGACGAACGCGACGTGGCCATGGTCTTCACCGGGACGCGGCACTTCAAGCACTGACATCCCGCGCGTTCTCAATTGCGCATACATGCCTATAATGGCCCGCGAACCAGGGAGGTTTGTTGTGCGTCTGTATACCAGAACAGGTGACAAAGGTGAGACGGGGCTGATCGGCGGCGCCCGCGTCGGCAAGGACGATCCCCGCGTCAAGACTTTCGGCGAGATCGATGAGCTGAACGCGTCGATCGGTTGGGCCGCCACCGCCTGCGAAGATGCTGCGTGGCGGCGCGATCTGGAGAAGATTCAGAGTCTGCTCTTCACGCTGGGGGCGGCGCTTGCGGATCCGAGGCCCGACGCCGCGACGTCGACGATTACAGCCGAGGACATTACTGCAGTCGAAGCATCGATCGACGATGCCACGGCCGACGTTCCTCCGTTGACGCAGTTCATTCTCCCGGGCGGCGACGAGTTGGCTGCCCGCATTCACGTCGCGCGGGCTGTATGTCGCCGGGCGGAGCGCGCGGTCGTGACGCTTGCGCGCGAAGTGGCGGTGCCGGACAACGTCGTCGCGTATCTGAATCGCCTGGCCGACCTGCTGTTCGCGTGGGGGAGATTGGCCAACCACCGGGCCGGCGTCGCAGAAGTACCGTGGAACCCGTCCGATCGGCTCTAAACGTGGCAGACGCTACCCATACAGAACGTGTCCAACCCTTGCACGTGGTCCTGATCTGCGTGCTGGCCGTGACGGTGGCGGGCTCATGCCTGCTCACCAGCGGTCCCAACACGCGTATGGAAGGATCACGGGATTGGCACGAGGAGTCACCGCTGCGGGCCGTTGTGGGCGTTATGAATCTCGGTTACGCGCAGACCACGGCGCTGGGCATAGAGATCAAGTCGCTGGTATTCGGCGTCGGGGCTGCCATCGCTCTGGCGGCGTGCGGATTGGCCTTCGCGTTTCGCCCCAAGACCGAGTTGGAAGTGTCATTGTATGACACTACTCCCGAAAGCGGAATCGAGGCGATGCCCCGATCGTCTCGACAGATCACGCCGCTGATCGCAGCGCAGTTTTTGCTGGCAGCCTATGTGGCCTGGTCGTTTGCGAGCATGTTGTGGTCGACAGCCCCGGACCTCGCCATGGGCGGCTCGGTGTTGTTAGCGATCGGCGTGGTCTGGGCGCTTTGTTTGGGCCGCGGATTGGGTCGGCGGTCGGCGGTCACGGGTGGCGCGGTGCTGTTGGCTGCCTGCGCGGCGACTGCGGTGCTCGCCATCGCCTACTACGGTGAACGTAACCCGACGCGACGCGCGTCCTACCCGATCGGAAACCCACTTTTTCTCGCAGCTTGCCTATTGCCGGGCATTCTGTTGTGCGTGGGGATGTCGTGGGCGGCGGTTCGATCCGCATCGCGTCGCCCAGCCATGCTGGTCATCGCGCTGGCCTGTGTGGTGTCGGCGGCTGCCATGCTGTGGACCGTGTCGTTGACTGGGTCGCGTGGCGGGATGATCGCTTTGGGTGCGGGCTTGATTGCCCTGGTGTGCTTGGCTGTCCCGTCGCGCATGAGATGGGTGGTGACTGGTGGGTTCGCGCTGGTCTTCGCCGCGGTGCTTGTCTTGCTCTGGCCTAGTTTCACCGCCCCTTCGGCGACGGGGCGCGACGCGTCGTTGCGTTTGCGACACTACTCGTGGTCGTACGCGCTCGATGCGATTGAGGGCGCGAGATTCCTGGGGCGGGGTCAGGGCGCTTTCACGCAGATCGGTGATTCCGGCGCGGTCGCGGACATCGCAGACGACCCGCAGGCCTTGGAGGCGCCCATCGCCCACGCACACAATGAGTGGCTGGAGGTCGCGGTCGACCTCGGGGTCGTGGGGCTTGTGCTGGTGCTCGGTTCGCTTGCGCTCACCGTTTGGGCGGCGATGGCTTCGATCCCGACTTTGACGCAGCCTTTCGAGCGTTGGACGTTGATCGCCTTGCTCTCCGCGCTGGTCGCGATTGTGGTTGAGGAGTGCGGCGATGTCGGATTGCGGATCGCGGGCTTGCCGACTGTTTTCTACACCGTGTGGGGATTGGTATGGGCCCTCTCGCGTTCAGCCACAGAAGAAACCACGCGCGTGTGTGCCAGAGGTTCCCTCCGTTGGCTGGTCGGCGCGGTGGCGCTTTGTGTGAGCGTTCTAGCGGTGTGGGCGTCGCTGGGTGACTTCGAATCGGCGCGGGCGTCGTACGACGCCGAGGAGGCCCGTCAGCATCGCGCCTTCGACGATGCCATTGCGTTCGCGGAGTCAACTGGTTCTCGCTTGAGTCCACAGCGGCGGCTGGAGTCGTTGCAGCAACTGTGCTCGACGTATCTGTACGTTGCGCGCGAGTATCAGAGTGCAGCGTTCGACCGCTTGTCGCGGGCTGATGCTACGGACCCGCCCGACATGAGCCTGCTAAGATTGGCCAGTCAAGACCGCGCCGAAAGTGAACGACTCATCGACCGGGCGAGAGAGGTGCTTGAAGCGCTGGTGCGCCGAGCGCCGGACCATTTCGGCGCCGGTTGGCTTGAGTACCGGATGAACCAGATCGGTGCCGCCTATGCGTACCGCGATGGCGATGCCGAGCTTGCCGCTACCAAGACGGCCGATGCGGGAAGGGCGTTGTATCGTGAGTTGGCGCGCAGGCCGAGCAATCCCATCGTGGCGCTCAGCTACGTCGACGTCGCCGGTGGTCGCTTGGAATTTGATGACGCATTTACCATCATCGCCAGGCCCTTGCGGCATGCAATGATTACCGCTCAGTACATGGACTTTGTCGGGGGCCTGGCCGGTGACGCCGGCTTCGACGAGCGATTCGCCCCACTGTGGAACGCGCTGGAGTCGAGCGCCGCGCGGGATGCGCTGGATGATCCGCTTGCACCGGAGAAGCTTCGACTGGCAGCGTTCATAAGACTGCTCCGCGAGGACTACGCCCGTGCGTTCGACACGGCGAGTCGCGCCCACCTTCTGTATGACGCGTGGGTGCCACCGGGGACGATCGGCGCCGCCGCCAGCCTCGCGGAAATGGCTGACTACCGGTTCTTTGCTGATCCCGGTCAGGTCCAAGCTTCGATTGCGGACGCCGAGAAGTCCATCGCCTCCCTTCCCGACTCCACGCCCGGCCGGGAAGCGGCCAATACGATTCGCCAGCGCATGCTCATTTATCACCTTGCCGCCGGCGATGAAGCGTCGGCGCGCACTCATCTGGCAGGTCTGTACCCGCAGGCGCCAGCGACGTTCATCGACTCCGAGATTGGCCGACAGTACCTGCTTCTCTGCCGGAGTATGATCCACCGCATGCACGGAGGTCTTCCGGCAGACTTTGAGGGCTGGGTCACGCGAGCGCTGGCGCTGCGGCCTCGGGACGAGTATGCGTGGCAACTCACGGGTCAGATTGCTTTCGACAAGAACGATCTCGCGCGATCGACTGAATACCTAAGACGCGCGTTGGAATTCGGTGCCGATCCCAGTGCCATCTACTCGTTCGTGCGACTCGCGCTCGGCATGCATCCCGAAAGTGTGGGATTCCAGACGTTGGAGCGCGAACTGATCGAGGCATTTGGCGCCGCGTCCCCGCCGATAACGACCGACGAACAAGACTGACCCCGTCCGCATTCTCCGCGGGGTCCGAATAAGCATGTTATCTGTAGATCAGTGTCTCATGGTGACACTCAAACACCAAGGCGTCCCGCGTCTGCGGACGTAGGGATTCGCGCGCAACTGCTGCACTTCTTCGCTGGAATCGTAGGCTGATACTTGACGGCTATCTGTCGGACCCGCCTCGCGTAAACGTCTGAGCGGATTGGGGATTCGCTTGGACTGTGGTGGGGGACGGCGTGTCGAAGCGAGGGGAGCAAGCAAAAATGAATGTCGCGAGGGGATTGCGCCTCAGCCGAGGCGCCGGAGTGGGGTTGTGTTGGCTGTTGTT
>JAJDDU010000232.1 GCA_029260155.1 Phycisphaerae bacterium
TCCTCACCCCCCCCCCCCCCCCGCCCCGGTCCCCTCCCGCCGCGGCCGCTCCGCGGGCCCCCCCCCCCCGCGCCACGCCACACCGACTCGCTCTGGAGCGTTTGGAAGCGCGACCGCCGCCAATCGAATATCAGTCGCGTCGTTCTGGGTGGCGGCGGGGATGTGTGTCATGGGCTGCGTCTGATGGGAAGGCGGCGCTGCGTCGGTGAACTGTGTGTTCACTTCCGGCTGATCGCGTTGATCAGGCGCGCGTTGATCCACCGTCAACACCGCAACGGAAGCGTCAACGTGAACGGTCGGGGCAGGGCGGTCGGGTGCGGGCGTGGGCGTGTCGGGCAACTCGACCGTCGTCATGCCGCCGCGAATCTGTGCGTTGATGTCCCCTGAATCCGCCGCCGAAACGAGTGCCACCTGAATGGCACCTTTCCCTTGCAATGCTTGTGCGATCCCGGCTGTTACTTCCCAAAAGCTGAACAGCAGCAGCATCAAGAGGTGCGCGAACAGCGACGCCAGCACGCACCGAGCCAGCAGACTCAACCTGCGGTCGCGAATGCCGCGTAGCAACGCAAGAAGAGCGAGCAGCAAGAGCAGGGCGAGCAGCGCCCAAAGCAGATTCGGGCCAACGACGGCCCACAACCCCGCCCAGTCGATCGTCCGCCCATGCGATTCGGCGTCAATGAAGACCTCGCGCGAAGTTGTGTAGTAGATGTCGTAACGCTCGTCGGTTGGATGAGTCCGATTTGTCGGCGCTTCGCGGTCCGAGCTGAAGAACAGCCCATATCCGCCCATGGACAGGCCGGCGTCGAGTTCGTTCGCGGAGCTGTTCACCGAAGCGCCGAGGTTCTCCGCCGGTTGCAACGTACCGCCGAGCCTGCGCGAACGGTAGATGTCGAAGCCGCCCTCGCCACCGGGTCGATCTGATCCGAAGTACAGAAAATCGCCGAACGAACTTACCGCCGCCCGACCTTCGTTGTACGGCGTGTTCAACTCCGCGATTGCGGTGGCCTTGCTCACACCGCTGTCGGTGATGGAGGAGGCGTAAAGATCATAATCGCGTTGGAACAGGTCTTCGCGCACGGTGGCCGACCATGCGTCGTGATCGGGCTGTCTGTCGTCCTCAGCCCGAGGTCGATTGGAGCTGAAGTAGAGCGTCGCTCCGTCGGGCGTTAGCGCCGGGCCGTATTCGTTGTAGCCGGTGTTGGCCATCGGCCCGAGGTTGGCGGGCGATCGCCAGCCTTCAGGGCCAAGGTGTGACACCCATATGTCATACCCGCCGCTACCTCCGGGGCGATCACTGTAGAAGTAGATCGACTGCCCGTCGGTGGACGGCTCTGGTCCTAGCTCTTCGTGTTCGGTGTTGAGGGCTTCGAGCGGTTCAAGATCCGTCCAGCCGCCCGTCGCCCGTCGCGCGGTGTAAATGTCGGCGTCTTGACCGGCTTTGCCACGCACGAAAAACAGCGTCAGCCCGTCGGCCGACACGCGCGGTTCGTAGTCGTCGGACGAGCTGTTGATCATGTCAGCCAGCTTGGTCGGCGGCTGCCACAGAATATCACGGGTCTGGGCGCGCTCGAGCGGTTGACGGATCGTATCGGCGTCGGTGTAAAACCGCTCGCTCGTCGGAAGGAGATACCATCCCACGTAGCCCGCTGCGAGCACGGTCAACACAGCCAAGGTTGTCAGGAATAACTTCAAAGCGAGTCGATCATTTCTGGAGCATGGTATCGAGGTATGGTTCTTGCACGCCGGACCCCTTGCAAATATCCAGCACGCTCACGATGTGGGAATAGGCAGCCTCGCGGTCTCCGCGAACGGTGACTTTCTGTTGCGGGTTGACTGCCACGGCGTCCGCGATCAGCGACCTTAAATCGTCGCCTTCGATCGATCGCCCGCCAACCACGATCCCACCGTCGGCACGAACGTTGACGATGAGCTCGCGCAGGGCGCCACTGATCGGACCGGCCGACGACGCGAATGGTAGGGCGATTTGCATCTCGCGTTCTTCCTGCTTGAACGTTGTTGCCACCAGAAAGAAGATAAGCAGCAGGAACACCATATCGATCAGCGGCGTCAGTTCGATCGCCGGCGCGGTGTTGGCATCGCTGCACTTAATCAACAAGCGACACCCTCCTGCGTCTCGGGCGTCGCCGCCGACTCCACCGTGCGCCCGTTTCCGCCGGTGTCTTTCAGTCGTCCAACAGCGTTGGCTGCGACGAACGCGTGGCCCGCGTAGTCCTCGATGAAATCGACTGTTACGCGGTCCATTTCCGCCACCAAGCCCTCGACTTTCGCGGAGATCGCGTGGTAGGCGATGACGACTGGAATCGCGAGCAGTAGTCCGGCGGCTGTGGTGATCATCGCTTCATAAATCCCCTCCGCGAGAAGCTCGGTCTTGCCCAGCGCCTCGCCGGATGTCGCCACCGTCTGGAACGCCTGGATCATGCCGAAAATCGTTCCCAGCAACCCCATGAGCGGGGCGATCGCGCCGATGACCATCAGCATGCGGAGAAACTTGCGTAGCTTTTGAACTTCCCGCTCGCCCGCCTCTTGAATGTGCTTTTCGAGAAGCTCCACGGGTTCACCGAAGCGCTTGATGGCCACCGCAAAGATGTTGGCGATGTGGCTGCCGTCCTTGACGCAATACGCAAGGGCCTTGTCACGACTCTCAGCGTCCGACTTGATCGTGTCCTTTACGCCCTCCAGGAATCCCGGCGGGATCACCCTCTGCCGACTGAGGGTGATCAGACGCTCAACCACCACTGTCAACGCGACCAGCGAGCAGACCAGGATGGGGACCATCATGGGCCCGCCCTTGACTAGAAAATCCCACACCGATTGCACCGCCATCGAGTTCTCCGAGGCGGTCGTTACCTGCCCGAGAAGGGTGCCAGGAAGTGTCACACTGAATGCACTCACGAATCAACTCCTCGCCGTTGGTCGGCGGGTGAAACCCGCCCTAAAGGTCATCGCCCCGGCAGCCCGCCGGCGGTCACCACTTGCAATCTCTCCCCAGCCATCCGCGCCCATCGCGTTTCGGCGTATTTTTCGGCCACCGCGTGAAACTGTGCCCGCGCCTCGACGAGCTTGCCCAGCTTCTCAAAGCACCGCCCAGCCTCGAACAGCGCGCCGGCGCTCCACTCCGGATACGCATAGTGGATATCAACCTTGAGCAGTTCACGGACAGCGCTTGCGTATTGCTTTTTGGCGAACAAGCATTCGCCGATCTGAAACTGCGCCCGAGCAGCCGTCACGCCGCGATGACGCTCCACAACCTCGCGGTAGTTGCCGATTGCGTCGTCGTAGCGTCGCTGGTTCTCGCGTGCCCATCCGACGCCGAATGTGGCCTGAAACCACCGCTCGCGGTCCGCGAATCGATCGAGATATGTCACAAACGCCCGCTCGCTCTTGGCCCATCGCTGTAGGACCGCGTGACATTCACCCAATCGCAAGAGGCTGGCTGGGTACGCTTCGTCGGACGAAAATCGCTCGACCACGCGCGCAAAATGGGCGACGGCCCGCTCGTGACGATCGGCTTCGAACAGCGATTCGCCGGCAAAGAAACTCGCCGACGCAACCAGCGTGCTGGCTGGAAACTCCGACAGGAACTTCTCGAACAGATCGGCTGCCTCGGCAAAGTGACCCAACTCGTGTTCGCACACCGCCAGCCGATAGACCGACTGCTCTTTCACCGCAGCGGGCAACTCATCGTCGCCCTCGTTTATCCGCCGCAGGAGCAGTGCGGACGATTGGTATCGACCGGCGTCCGCTTCGATCGCAGCCAGATCGAGAGTCGCATGCGCCGCCGACGCAGGATTCGCATCGCCCGCCAGCAGCGCGCGGTACGCGTCCGCAGCCTCTTTGGCTTTTCCCAGCTTCCGGTAGCACCACGCTCGCTCGTATTGCACGGCTGCGTCGAGATCACCATCCAGCTCGGCGATCATCTTCAGCGCTTCTTGGTAACGATCCTGACGCGACAGGGCGATCACCAGTTGCGTCCGGACTCGCGCAGCGCGTTCGTGCGATGCGTGACGGGCCAAGAATTCCTCGAATACCTTCTCGGCTTCGTCGAAGTGCTGCCCGCCCATCAGCGCCTGTCCGCGATGAAAGAGGGCATCCGCGTCGCCGTCACTCCCGGTCATCGACGCGGCCTGATCGAAGTACATAGCCGCTGCGTCGAAATCGCGATTATTGGCGGCGATGGCCCCAAGGTGCTTCCGCGCGAACGACGCAAAGCGCGAGTCCACACCACCTTCCAACACCTGTTCAAATGCCTTAGCGGCTTCTGCAGAGCGACCGAGCGCCACCAGCGACTGTCCGCGCTCGAACATCGCCTGCATGCGATGCGGGCTGTCGTCGTGCTCGTTCAGAAGCTTGTCGTACGCCTCCAATGCCTGCTCATAATGGTCCTCTCGCTGTCGCGCCAATCCCAGCTTGAGCAGAGCGTCGTCCGTCGAAGCAGCGGATCCGCTCGATAGGTACGCCTCAAAGTGCCCGGCCGCCGCTTCCCACTCGCCGCGCTCGAACTGAATGTCGCCCAGCGCCAACAGAGAGGATGCAAACCCATCGGCAGTGCCCAGTTCATCGACCGCCCGTGTCAACAGTGTCTCCGCGTCGTCGAACTTCCGCAGTCGGTACATGGCTGTCCCGAGGCGGAATCGCGCCTTCGACGCTTCCGCCGCGTCGGGATGCGCCTTGAGGAACTTCTCGAACAGCCGGGCAGCCTTCTCGTAACGACGCAACAGAAACTCATTTTCCGCCGCAAGAAACGCGACCGTCGTCGATTGCTCGTGCGAAGCGAAACGCTTCGCGAACCGGTGGCAGTGTTCCTGGCTCTGTTCGTAGTGTTTGAGTTGATGCTCCGTCGTAGCGAGCAGGTGCAATGCGTCGGGCGCCATTCCGTGGTCGCCGAACCGATCGAGGTACGCTTCCAACGCTGAAACTGCCCGCTCAGCGTCTCCCGCTCGAATCAGCGCAACGCTTCGGTCGTAGTACATCTCCGCGAGCAGTTTGCTGTCCGCGTGACGCTTGATCGCTCGGTGAAGACCATCGGCCGCTTTGGCGAAATCGCCCTTGCGCAGCAAGCACTTCGCCATCCAGTACTCAGCTCGATCGGCCAATCCCGCGTCGTCCGCGCCTGCCTCCCGAAACAAATCGAGGGCGCGGTCGAACTGTTGCTCGTCAAACCAGATTCGTGCGCGCTGCAGTTTTGCGGAAGGACGCAACCCATTCTTCGGGAATTCGTCGAGAAGTCGGTCGAGCAGTCGCGAGGCTTCTTCCGCGACGCCGCGCTGTTGAAGAATCGTCGCCAAACCGAGCAACGCATCCGGCACGCCCTCGCCCGAGACACGCTTCAGAACCCGGCGATAGTAGCGTATGGCCTCATCAAGCGCGCCTGTGTTGTGCCGGCATTGCGCGAGCAGCAGCGTAATTCGATCCGCGAACGGACCGTCGGAGTTTGCCTCCAGCATTTCGGTGAAACGTTTCGCTGCCGCCTCGTAGTCTTCCGTAGCCATCTCCGCCAGGCCGCCGAAATACGCAACGCGTTCGCGCAACGGACTATCCGGCCAACGCGATACGAATTTGCGACAGCGCTCGATCGCCTCATCGTATTGTCTATCGCGGTACAACGCTTCGGCCCAGCCCGCGCCGGCGTCATCCGCCAGATCGTGCCTGCGATGTTCTCGCACGACTTTCTCGAACGACACCCCTGC
>JAJDDU010000233.1 GCA_029260155.1 Phycisphaerae bacterium
GCTCGTCCTTGGCAGCGTCGATAGTCCGCACCCTCCGCAGGAACGAATCGACGACGCCATCCGGGTAGCCGTGAGCGCCCGTCCCCTTCGTATACAGCTTCTTCAGCTTCGCATCCGAGAACCGAAAGTCCATTCGCGGTCTCCATCACACTAAGTCTACGCGACAAACAACCGCTCGTCAAGTGCTGTTTCACCCTAGGGGTGAAAGTATGTTGTTTCTTGACGGAAATCTCCGTCAGCAGCTTCCCAGCCCGCTTTTCCGTCGCGTGACGCTCGTTCTTGGCCGTTGCCTTGTAATCCGCGCAATCAGCTTCCACTCGCCACCGGGCGTCGTCAATGCGCTACGGCTGGTCACCAAGTCCGGGCGCAGGATGGGGGTGGATGATTCACGCTCCTTTCGGCATCCGATAATGCTCGGTACGCTTCCGTAGGCGCTCATCCATGCATGACACCTATAGCATGATGAATCCAAACCGCGTGCGCATGGCGATGCAACTTCTCGGCGACCTAACCCAAGGCGAGGTCTCGCGGGCTAGCGGTCTCAGCCCCACAACCATCTCCCTTTTCCTATCCGGCAAGCGCCAACTGCGACCCGCCTTGGCGTCGAAGCTCATGGTCGGACTGGAGCGCGCGTTCGTCCGGAAGGGGTCGCGGCTCGACACAGCGTTCTTCGCCGCAGATGACGGATGTTGAGCGGCTGTCGGGCGGATGGCGCTCGCCCGCGAGGTTGACGCAAATCGTCCAGCAAGTGGTTGATATTCAGCCACATGCGCCGAAGAAAGGCATCCGAAAGCGGGCTGTCGCAGTGGCATTCTTGCGGCTTGTGCAGGGGGGCGTGGGCGCTCCCAATCTCAGGGTTGGCACCCAGCGGTCGGCGTGCGATAATCAAGCGCAGACTAGCTCAGGAAACGGTTTTTTGGGCTTCCGAGAGGGAAAATACGAGGGAAAATACTCGAAAAAACCGCTGTTTCAGGGCCTGTAGAAGCGACATCGGAGCGATTACAAAACCGCTGCTCTGCCAACTGAGCTACGGTGGCACGATTGGTGACAAGCGATGTCACTCGACGACGGGTATCGTCAGCAACCGCCTTGTCTCGCAAGAGTTTACCTCAATTCCCGTCGCGCGGCGAGGCGTCTGATTAACGGAGGTTTGCGACATACGCCGCCAGGTGATGTCGGTCCAACACTGGTACAAGACCCTTCGTCCAGCGCGGCGCGGTCGGCGCCCGTCGCCCGCGTCCGTTGGAGCTCGGGCGGGTCGCTCGCACATGCCGTGACGTGATGAGACAAGTTCAGCTGTGTCCTTCCGGTGCAGGCGCATGAACCGATTTGCCCGACCTCGTACCGTCGGCCGTCGATATCGAACCGGTGCCCCTGGTTGGGGCGTCGTCCTCTCACCTATTTCGCCCGCTGCCCGCTGCCCCCTCCGCGTGTCGTGCATTCGGCAAACCGTACCGCAGCGAACCCATGATCCGGGGAACCGCACGCGCCGATCATGCACGTACGGGTGTGCGGGAGCCCTGGGGAAACGACCCCTCAAGAACACGCACTCGTCTTACAGTGCCGCTTCAGCGTGCGGCGATTCAGAAGCAGGGGCGTCCAACGACGACGACGCGAAACCCCCGCCTTGCCAACGCGGTCCCGGAATCATCGGCCAAACCCGGCGCCCCACGGCACGGAGCTTGCAATGATTCCGTCTGCCGCGATAGTAGCACAATGAACGCACAAACTACCGACAACCGTGTTAAGTCATCCCGTCTCTTCGACCGCGCCCGCAGTGTGCTGGTCGGGGGTGTTAACAGCCCGGTCCGCGCATTCGGCGCGGTCGGCGGCAAGCCAGTATTCGTCGAGCGCGCGGAAGGACCGTACATCCACGACGTCGACGGAAACCGCTACGTCGATCTCGTCTGCAGTTGGGGGCCTGCGATCGTCGGGCACGCCCACCCAGCAGTCGTCAAAGCCGTCCAGAACGCCGCCGCCAATGGCCTCAGCTTCGGTGCGTGCTGCGCAGCCGAAGCGGAGTTGGCCGAGATGATCGCAAATGCCGTACAGGGCGTCGACATGGTGCGTTTCGTTAGCAGCGGTACGGAAGCGACCATGAGCGCGCTTCGCTTGGCACGGGCGGCGACCGGGCGGGACAAGGTTCTCAAGTTCATCGGTTGCTATCATGGCCACTTCGACGCGCTCTTGGTGGCTGCGGGCTCTGGTGCAGCCACGTTCGGCCAACCCGACTCAGCCGGCGTGCCCATGGCCTTCGCCGAATCCACGCTACTCGCGCCGTACAACGATCTGGCCGCAATCGAAAAAATCATGCAGTCGCACGGCAGCGAGATCGCAGCCATCATCATCGAACCGATCGCCGGCAACATGGGCTACGTTCCGCCAGTCGCGGGCTACGTTGAAGGCGTGCGGCGCACCTGTGACCAACACGGATCATTCCTGATCTTCGACGAAGTGATGACCGGTTTCCGCGTGGCATGGGGTGGATACCGCACACTCTGCGATGTGCAGCCCGATCTCACCTGCTGGGGCAAAGTCATCGGCGGCGGCATGCCGGTCGCAGCCTACGGCGGATCGCGCGAAGTCATGTCCAACGTCAGCCCGCTGGGCGCAACGTATCAAGCTGGCACGCTAAGCGGTAACCCCCTCGGCATGGCATCGGGTCTCGCGACACTGGGCATATGCAACAACGCCGGGTTTTATGACGCACTTGGCGCCAAGGCGACACGTCTGGCCACCGGCTTGCAAAACGCAGCAGCTGCAGCAGGTGTGGCGCTTCAGACCGGTTCCACGGGCGGCATGTTCGGCATGTCGTTTTCTGATACGCCGGTGCAGAACTTCGAGGACGCGAAGCGATGCGATCACGAGAGATTCGCCAGATTCTTCCGGGCGATGCTGGACCGCGGCGTCTGGTTGCCGCCTTCTGGGTATGAAGCAATGTTCATATCCAGTGCACACACCGATGAGAGCATCGACCACGTCATCGACGCGGCCGGTGAGAGCTTTCGGAGCATAGCATGATGACGAAACTCCGTGTTGGAACACGTGGAAGCGATCTTGCGCTGTGGCAGACCGGGTGGGTCTGCGATCGCCTGCGCACCGCACATCCCGATCTGGAAATCGAGCGGATCATCATCAAGACCCACGGCGACGCTGCCACCGATCAGCCGTTCGACGGCGATTGGCCCGTCGGCGGGTTCGTGGGTGCGATCGAGCAGGCGCTGTCCACCGAGCGCATCGATTTCGCCGTACACAGCTACAAAGACTTGCAGACGGCCACCACAGCGGGCTTGGTCATCGCCGCCATTCCTCCGCGAGAGATCGTCTGCGACATTCTGGTCACGCGCGATCCCGTTTCATTGGACGATCTGCCCGCGGGGTTCCGACTCGGCACAAGCAGCCCGCGGCGGTCGGCGCAGTTCCAGCGCCTCGGCGACATCGAGATTGTCCCCATTCGCGGCAACGTGCCGACGCGAATCGCCAAGATCGAGAGTGAAGGATTAGACGGCACTATCCTTGCAGCCGCCGGCATGAAAAGGCTGAGCATTAATCCTCCCAACGTAATCAACCTACCGACCGATCGCTTCGTCCCGGCGCCTGCACAAGGTGCGCTCGCCATCCAGACGCGCGAAGGAAGCGTTGCCGCGAAGATGGTGTCCGTTCTCGACGACGCGCCAACCCGACGGCAAGTCGAGGCTGAACGCAGCTTCCTGCGCGCCATCAACGCAGGCTGCCACACGCCCGTCGGCGCGCTGGCCACTCTCGATGGCGATACGATCAGCCTACACGCACAGCTCTTCAGCGATGACTGCATGCGCCTCGCGGAGGGCCACGAGTCCGGCAACGACGCAGTCGCCCTCGGACAACAACTGGCCACCCGACTGTTGGCCGAGCTCGGAAGAGAATCGTGATCGTCTGGGTAACTCGCGACGAAGCCGAAGACGGACCTCTATCAACTGCGTTGCGCGCTGCGGGCCTCGGCGTCGTTCTCGCCTCGGTGCTGGAACGGCGAATCGTCAGTGACGCATCGGCGGAGATAAGCCAACTTGGTCCCGACGACTGGCTGGTGTTGACCAGCGCATTCGCTGCAGAGGCCGTTGCCGGCGAACCCGCGCGCATTCCGCGCGTTGCCGTTGTGGGCAAACCCTCAAAGCTGGCGGCGGAGAAACGAGGGTTCCGCGTGGAACTCGTCAGCCCCACAGGCACTGCCTCTGGGCTGTTCGACGCGCTACGTGCGAAGGCAACGGACGGCAAGGTGTGCTATCCAAGATCGTCGTTGGTCCCGCCGCCGGAGCAGTGGCCGGGCGTGACGATCCTTAGCCCCGTACTCTACGAAACCGTCTCACGACCGTTCGACCGCGCAATACTCAATCGCGTGGACGTCGTCTCGGTCGCGAGCCCGTCGGCTGTCCGCGCAATAGGCCAAGTCGATCTACCGTTCGCCAGCATCGGCCCAACCACGTCAGCCGCCCTACACGAGATGGGCATCACGCCGTGGATCGTCGCCGAAGAGAAGACCTTTGATTCACTCGCCAAGACGATCGCCGCTCAGGGAAGTCCGTCGCGCCACAGGCGGGCGTAGTCGAGGGCGGCGTAGGTGAAGATGACGTCGGCGCCTGCGCGGGCGATGGAGGTCAGCGCTTCGCTCATGCACGCGTTCTCGTCCAGCCAACCGCGCTCAGCCGCCGCCTTGATCATGGCGTATTCACCGCTGACGTGGTACGCAGCGATGGGCAACGTCGTTTCCGCCCGCAACATGCTGACGATGTCGAGGTACGGCAATGCGGGTTTGATCATGAGGATGTCGGCGCCCTCCTCGATGTCCAACTCGGCTTCGAGGAGCGCTTCGCGCGCGTTGGCGGGGTCCATTTGGTAGGTCTTTTTGTCGCGTGGCACGTCAGGCGTATCGACCGGTGCGGAATCCAGCGCCTCGCGAAAGGGGCCGTAGAATGCCGAAGCGTACTTGGCTGTGTAGCTCAGGATCGACACGTGGGTGAAGCCGTCGGCATCGAGGGCGGCGCGCATCCCGCCGACGCGCCCGTCCATCATGTCCGACGGCGCGACGATGTCCGAGCCCGCCTCAGCCTGAACGACGGCCATCGGAGCGAGAATATCGACGGTCTCGTCGTTGAGCACAACGCCGCCTTCGACCAGTCCGTCGTGCCCCAGACTCGAATAGGGGTCGAGCGCGATGTCGGTGATCAGGCAGCATTCGGGAAACGCGTCTTTGATCGCTCGCACCGCCCGACAGGTCAGGTTCTCAGAGTTTAATGCCTCGCGCGCATCGGGCGTCTTCAGCGACGGATCGATGGCTGCGAACAGGGCGAACGAGCGTACGCCCAGCGACATGGCCTGCTCACATTCGTTGATCGTCCGATCGATCGACATGCGATTGCGGCCTGGCATCGCGTCGATCGGCTCGCAGCGGTCCTTACCGTCGAGCACGAACTGCGGGAGAACCAAGCGGTCTGGCGTCAACCGTGTCTCGCGTACCATTCGGCGAATCGCGTCGGTGCGTCGCGTGCGTCGCGGTCGCCGAATCGGGCGAGGGAGCTGTGATGGATTCATGATGTTCCTTCCGTAGCAACCCGTGCGCCGTCTGCGTCGCGAGTCGCACACAATCGTTCAACGAAACGCCTTCGAGATAGTTGCCGACCAAGTGCAAGTTCTCTTGCTGTGCGACGGCGGCGCGCAACTGCTTGATCTTCTCGGCGTGGCCGACATGGTACTGCGGAATGGCTGCGTCGTAACGACACACGTCCACGAGAACCGGGTGGCCGGTCACGTGCAGCAGATCGCCCAATGCACTCTCGGCCGTGCGCACCAGTTTGTCATCGCTGTAGGTAATCGCGTTCGGGTCGCGGGCGCCGCCGATGAAGACCCGAAGTAGCCGGTTCTCGGGCGGCGCGTGATGTGGAAACACGCTGTCAGCAAACAAGCACCCCATCAGCGGAAAGTCCGGTTCGTTACGCGGCACGAGAAAACCAAAACCGTCGAGCGGATGCCCGATATCGCCTTTGCGGAAGCCCAGGTTCAGCACGACGAGCGACGCGCTCTCGATCAAATCGGTCATTGGCTGCGCTTGCGGCACGACCGGTTCCAACAGTCGGCCTGCTTCTGCCGCCGATGACGCCAGCACCAGGCGGCGGCAGCGGAATACGCGGGTCGATCCGTCTGTACAACGCGCGTCGACTTCGAATCCACTCGCGGTCGCGCGGAAAGCCTCTGCGCGCGTGCCGCGCATGAGGTCATCGCCCAGGCGTTGACCGATGGCTGCGGTCAGCGCGCCAAGCCCGCCATCGATGCTGACCAATCCGCGCCAGCGGCGCTTGCGTCGCGCACCGCCATCGCGTTTGGATCGAAACGCAGACGCCAGTCCATAGCCAAGCAGACTACGGGCAGCGGCGTCGACGCGCCCCGCGCTGGGGAAGCATGCCGGCAAGCTCAGACGCGCGATGTCGCCCGCGAAGACACCCGAGATCACTGCGCTGATCATCGTGTCAGCCACTTCGCGCCCAAATCGACGGGTGGCAGCCTGTTCGATGGTCGCTTCGGTATCGCCGGACCTGCCGCTCGCTACCAAGCCCGACAGCAACCTGCACTTCGCACCGGCACTCAGCATGGGCGTCGTCATCAGGCTGACGGGATTCGTCGGCACTGCCAGCAATCGCCCACCTCGGTAGATGTAGCGCTTCTTGGCGGTGGCGCTTGCGGGAACAATCGACAGATCCTCCGAAAAATCGCCTAGCAAATCTTCGAACGAAGGGTCGCGCACCATCACATTGAAGGGCCCCTTCTCAAGGAGAAACCCGTCGCGGCGCTCCGTGCGCGTGCACCCGCCGACGCTCTCAGCCGATTCAAGCAGTCCAACGCTAGCGCCGCCGGTCTTCAGCTGCCACGCAGTCGTCAGTCCGCTGATCCCGCCGCCCAACACGAGGACATCGAAATCGTTTTCATCGGTCATGACTCTACTCCCGTAACCTGCCGATCCACAATCGTCGCCTTGCAGGTATCGATCAGGCATTGGACGTGCTCGACGGGTGTGTTCGCGAGCAGTCCGTGACTCAGGTTGAGGATGTGGCCTGTATGGTTGCCTGCCAGGACGCAGTTGCGCACGGCGTTTTGAATCTCCTCGATGGGACCTGCGGCGAGCAGAGCGTTGTCCACGTTGCCCTGAAAGGCTGCGCATCGCTCGTATCGGCGTTTGGCGTCTGCGAGATCGACACAGCTTCCCAAGCTCAGCACATCCGCACCGCACGCGACCAGCGTGTCGGACAGAGGCTGCTCCTTGGCGAACATAATAGTCGGAACGCGGTGTGCGAGTGCCGAGAAGATCTTCACCTGATAGGGCAACGCGAATTCGCGGTACTGATTCAGCGTCAACTGGTCGGCACACGATTCAAAGAGCTGGACCGCATCCACTCCGGCTTCGATCTGCATCAGGAGATAGTCCGCGGTCATGTCAGCCAAGCGATCGAGCAAGCGGTGAAAAAGGGCCGGCTCGGCCTGCATCATCGCGTGCGCATGCTCAGCTGCACCGGGGCTCTTACCTTCGATGAGGAAGAACGCAAGAGTCAGGGGCGCGCCGGCAAAACCAAGCAGCGGGATACGCCCCGCGAGCGTAGTCTTCACGCGCCGCAGCGTGTCGGGGACGAATGCTAGTTCTGAAACGGGATCGAACGTATGTAGCGCGTCGACGTCGCGCGCCGTACGGATGGGCGTCTCCAACACCGGGCCAGGGCGAAAGACGAAGGGTGCGCCCATCGGCGTTAGCGGGGTCAAGATATCTTGAAAGAAGATAATCGCATCGACGCCGAATCGCTCGGGCAGCAGCGAGATTTCAGTGGCCAACTCCGGATGACGGAAAAGCGCTTCCAGCGGCATGTCGGCGTTCTCGCGAATAGCGCGATAGGCAGGGTCAAACCGCCCCGCCTGGCGCATCAGCCAGACAGGCGTACGTTCGGTGCGGTCGCCGCGCGCCGCCCGGAGAATAAGGTCGTTCTTCAACATGCGACACACTCCTCGCTGTCACGCGTTCGCGGAAAACTTGGCGTCCTCACCGAGGCGGTAGGCCTCAGGGGCTAGGTAGGCATCAAACACAGCCGCAACGGTCCGCATCAGCACACGCCCCAACGGATTGGTCACGCGATACACGCCTGCATCCACGCGGACGACAAGTCCATCGCGTTCAAGCGTCTCGAGTATTTCGATCTCGCGTGCGAAGTAGTCGGCGAATCGAATCTCAAACGCCCGCTCGATCCACTCCGCGCGGATTTCCGCGTGGCAGTACAGTTGATTGAGCAACCGTTGGCGGATGACGTCGTCAGGCGTAAAGCGCTTCCCGCGCTCGATCGGCAAGTCCCCCCGTTCGATGCACGCGATGTACTCGTCTGTTTGCTTAATGTTCTGCAGGAATCCGACCCCGAGCAGCTGGCCTATCGACGATGCTCCGATGCCCAACATGTCCAGCCCGCCGCCAGTCGTCATGCCCTGGAAGTTGCGCTGAAGGCTCCCGTCTGCGGCGGCCACGCCCAAGCTTTCCTCCGGTTTGGCGAAGTGGTCCAAGCCGATGAAGTCGTAGCCGGCCTGCGTGAACAACTCCTGCCCCAGCGTGAACATCTCAAGCTTGGCTTCGCTGGTCGGCAACTGCGTGTAGTCCATGCCGCGCTGCGTCGCGATTTTCTCCGGGATCTGGGCATAGTGGTAGTATGCGATGCGGTCCGGTGACAGCTTGATGGTGGCCTCGATCGTCTGCCGGATGGTGTCCATCGTCTGATACGGCATGCCGTAGATCAGATCGAAGTTGACGGCATCAAAACCAAGTTCGCGACAATCAGTCACAGTCGCAAGTACCATGTCGTAGGATTGAGTACGGCGGACATGCCGTTGCACCTGCTCATCAAAATCCTGCACGCCCATGGAGATGCGGTTGAACCCGAGACTCCGTAACGCCTCCAGCATGCATCGCGTGGTTACGCGCGGGTCTATCTCGATGGAAATCTCGGCGTCATCGGACACGTCGAAGGCGGACTCCATGGCGCGGTGAACGCGCTCGATCTGCTCCTCGGTTAGGTATGTCGGGGTGCCGCCACCCCAATGGACCTGCCTCACGACTCGGGACCTGCTGAGGCGCGCGGCGATCATCTCGATCTCACGCACCATCGCGTCGACATACTTCTCCGTCAGCTCCGCGTGTTCGGTGCTGCCCTTGGGCTGGACCGTCCGGTGACACGCGCAGAACTTGCACAACGCCTCGCAAAAAGGAACGTGGATGTACAGCGAGAGATCGTGGACGGTGGCTGCGTCGCTGCTCGCCGCGATCATGGAATCGACATCCGTCACCTCCAGCGCATGCCACCAACTCGGCATCGGGTAGGACACGTGGCGTGGCAATGACAATCCGGCGTAGCGCCGGAACACGTCGAGGTCTACGTCGGCTGTGCGCGCGATCATGATGCGTACTCCCGCTTCAGAGAGACTGGCATCGCAGAGACACGGCGTGCTGCATGGGCGTCCGAATCCGCCGACTCGTCGCGCCGTACGCGCCGCTCAATCCACTCTTCCGCCTCCTCTACCGCACTCTTGAACTCGTCGGTCGAGCACAGTTCCTCGGCGTACGCATCAACCAGCGACTCCAGTTTTCCCGCTGCAAACAGATCAACGCCGGCCACTTCGTCGAGACCGCTCGTCGAGCCAAACATGTTGAAATCAACCACAGCCAGCGGACGCTCAGCAAAGTCGCGGATGCCGTCAAGCTGCTGGGCGGTTAGTACGGGGTCTTGACGGTCCAGACCGAAGACGACGACGTCCGCTTCACCGATGATCCGCGCGACCTGCGGCTCGTCGTACGACTGAATTCGCACACGCCGCCCGTGGCCGATGGCCTTTCTGAGCATCTTCATCTGCCCGCCCTGACTGTGACCTCGGTAGATGAGCGTCAAATGCTGATCGGGAACGCCGAATTGCGACATCATCGCCCGCAGGACGCCGGCGGAAGTCGTCGATCCACCGACGACCACGATCCGGGCGGTCGAAAAATCGATCTGGGCGTCCGACGCGACGCCCGAAAGCGCCACTCCGCAGTAGTCCGGAGCGTACTCGCCCCACTTGGTCTCTTCACGCAGCTCGCCAACGGATGCCTGCAGACCTTTCAAGAGGCTACTCGCCCGTGCACCGGCAGTGCCGGCGGACTTCGCGAGACGCTGGGCCGCAGACAATTGGTCGGCGATGTCCCGCTCTCCGGGGAGTTTGCTGTTCAGGCCCGCAGCCGTCCGCATCAAATGGTGCAACGCTTCGCTGCCATAAAGCACATTGACCGGCGCCGATTCCGATGAGGCACTGCCGAACAGCTGCGCCCGCAGCTTTGCAACCTCGCCATCGCGCCCCACCGAGTCGGACGGATCGCTCGCCCAGCCGCAGAACTCAAACCGGTTGCACGTGTTCCACAGCCATGACTCGCCGACGCCGGTGGCCTCTTGAACGTCGCGCAACAGGCCCGGGACTTCGCATTGCGAGCGCTTAACACGACGCATGCCTTGAGCGTCGGCGTGCTGGAAACCGCTTCCCATCCGCGATGCGAGCCGCGGCGCGAGCGAAGTTCCAATCAGCACCAGAGAATCAATCGCGGCATCAGCGTCCGCAACCTCCCGCGTCATCAGAGGGCTGACCTCATCGCCCCACGACGTGATCGGGCTCGCTCCGTGCAGAGCAAGTTCCTTCAGCGCTGCCACGAAAGGCCCGTAGGTGTTCAATGCCGGACAGACATGCAGTTGCCCGCCCTTCTCCTCGACGATGGCGCGATAGCGGATATCAAGCTCCTCAAGCGTTTCAAGGCAATCCACGGTGAAACTGATGGGGCACACCAGAATCCGCTTCTCCCCGCGATCACACAGACCAGCCAACACCGCGTCCGCCGCGGGTTCCAGCCAAGTGGCTGGGCCGAACCGGCTTTGATACGCCACGCTCGATCGCTCCGCCGGCCAACCCAAACGCTGCATGACCAGGTTCACGGACCGCTGCACGTGCCTGGGATAGGGGTCGCCCCGCTCCGCGTAGGATACGGGCAAACCATGCGCGGAAAACAGCAGATGCGTGTTCTCGGGAGTCAACTGCTCTTCGGCTGCGAAGTCGAATATGCGCTTCGCCTGTGCGTTGACGTAGGCGCCGTCGTCGTACCAGATCGCACGAGTGGTCACGCTGATGCTACATTCGCTCCGCCTGAGGTAGCTGTAGAGCTCGCGCAACGCGGTGCCGGTCGTCGGGCCGCTGAACTGTGGGTACATCGGGATTACGACCAACTCGTCGATCCCAGCCGACTCGATGGAACGGACGGTCTCGGCGATTGAGGGACTTCCGTAGCGCATCGCATGGAACACGCGCCATCCCTTCGGAAGAAGGCGTTCGAGATGCGACGCCTGATCTTGGGTGATGGCCAAGAGAGGTGAACCGCGGTCGGTCCAGACTTTCCTGTACATCTCTGCGGACTTCGGCGCCCGGAACCGCGCGATCAGCCGGCCCAACGGACCGTTGAACCAGGACAACGCCCATGGCAGGCGAATGACCTCAGGATCGCTCAAGAACTCGGCAAGATAGCTGCGTACGTCAGGTACTTCAGGGCTATTCGGCGTCCCGAGGTTGATCAGCAGCACGCCACGGTGACGCGCGCTTTGGTCGGCCTTGGGATTCTGACCGCTGGATACACCATTCGTTTTCTGGAATCTGGGTGATTTCATGGCCTGTAAACCTCCGACGCGCTTGTCCTGCGCGCCCGCACCGGAACGCCAGCAACTGTGTGGCGTACGTTGAGCTTGTGCACGGACTCCGCCCATATCGGGCGACCGTCCGACCGATTCGGTGTGTTAGTTACAGTGCGGGGGAGCGCGCAGCGCGAACAGGCGGGAGGCCAACACCCAACAGTGTGGGCGGAACGGATCGGACCAGGCCGTTTCACTCAATGCGACCGTCGTAGCCGACCGATGACGCACCACGACGGACTGTGTTGCACGAATCACTGCGCGACGCACACGAACCATACAGCCCGCAAGCAATGCCGTCGCGACAACGGATTCATACTCTGGCAGGATCGAGATCTGCGCCCCCGGCGCGACGACGCCCAAATGGAGAAACGCGATGGCCAAGACAATCGCCACGGTCGAACGACGATCCGTGTGGAAACGCAGGAACGCGACGTCGCAGATTTTGAGGACGAAGAAAGCTGTGGCCGCAGTCAGCAGGAAGCATCCGCGCAACGCGTCGAACGACAGGTCTCCGCCAACCAGCGTGCGACATGAGCCCACGAGCCCGGGCAAGTGGCTGGCGGCCATCAACGCCCAAAGCCAGCGTCGCGAACCACTCGCACTCAAGCCGACCGATTTGTCAGAAGCACTCCGCATAGTGCAATTCTTCCAGTAGCAGCCGCAATGGCTGCACCAAGTCGCGATCACCGTCCGCAACACGCCTACCCGCAAGTGTAGCAACTTGCATGCCACGCGACCCGGCGTGCCCCCGCGACACAAAACCGCGTCCAATTTCCCAATTCCGGGAACTTTGCGATCCCGCCTCCCTGCCATCGGGCCACGGGATGCTACCAGCTACGCCGAGCTATGCCAATTCCCCCAACCCCCAGCGCTATTTCACGTATCGGCGGTCGGCATACTGCGCCTGTACCGCTGGAATCTGCGTGCTATAGTGTATTACAGTGTTCAAACGGCCGGAGTGGAGGTCCTCTCCACCTTCCGACAAGACATGGGGATACCCAGGAAGTGTGTCACAGGGAGACATTATTGAGCTCACAAACAAATCGGGGCCGCGTAGAAAGCGGGTCGCAGGCACTCGAAAACGCGGGAGACTGCCCGTTCGCGGCGTCGATGCGGACCCAGATCCTTCTGACCGCCCTTCTCTGGACGGTGGTTGGGGCCATTTTGCTGGCGGTAGGCCTCCGGTGGACGTGGACGCTCGGGTCCGACGTCATGATCGCACTGCTTCCCTTGGCCCTTGCAGTGGGCTACCTGAAGTCGCGTATGGTCCTCGGCAAGGTCGCCCGTCGAGCGGTCGCCCGCCTCGCGCTTCGCGGCGAAGGGCGGTCTGTGTTTGGTGTTCTCGCACTGCGATCCTGGCTCCTCATCGGGTTGATGATGGGCATGGGGCGTGTGCTGCGCAGCGGTGTGCTACCGATACCGGTCGTTGGCTTGCTCTACTCGGGCATTGGTTTTGCGTTGCTCACCGGCTCGCGGCAACTGTGGAATTCCTGGCGTGGCATCGGCGTCGCCGGCGGAGTCTCCTGACAGTGGTTTGTCGGCACAAACTCAATGGGCAATCGCACCCGCTGGAGTAATCGAATTCGCGGACGATCCAAACTGTTCACCGTTGGTAACAGTTCAGCCGCTTGCAATGCAATGGGTGGCATCTATGAGCGAGTCTCCGTCAAGAGGGTTGCGGGAAGAATTCGGGATCTTTCCAAGCATCTATTCGGCATCGCCACCAGGACGTGCCATTTAACGATTTCGAGTCGGCCCCATTCACGGTCGCGGCGTCTT
>JAJDDU010000234.1 GCA_029260155.1 Phycisphaerae bacterium
GCGATGGCACAGCAGAACATGGATGACTATCGACGTCTTCAAAAACGACCCCACGGTCCAAGCCGTCCCCGCAACCGAATCGTGAATACAGAATCAATGAGTCCGACAACCCGCCTACGCCCTGGCGCAGATGACCTGACCGTCATACCCGAGCGCCATGCCGTCCGGGAGTTCCGCGTTGGTGTCCGCGTGCATGAGTTCGTGAGCGATATGCGTAAAAAAAGTCTCTCTCGCGCCGATGCGCTCGGCCGCCGCTACCGCCTGTTCGAGATTGAAGTGCGTCGGATGCGGCGTACGACGAAGAGCATCCAGAACCAGAACGTCAAGATCGCCCAGAGAGTCAAACGACGACTCCGGGATCACGCTGCAATCAGTACAGTAGGCAAATGAACCAAACCGGAATCCGAGAACGGGCATCGCCCCGTGCAGCAACGGGATGGGAATGATCCGACGATCAAACATCTCAAGCGGCCCGTCGTCAATCTCATTTAATTCGAGACGCGGAGCAGACGACGGATACGACGTATCTTCCTCGAAACCGTATCGAAACATACGTCGCAGTTCGCGTGCCGTCTCCGGCGACGCGTAGCAAGGAACGACCGATTTCATAACCCAGTTGAATCGCCTCAGATCGTCGAGGCCGCAGACGTGGTCCGCATGGTGGTGCGTAAACAGGACCGCATCCACACGCTGCACACCGTTGGCGACGCACTGCAACCGCAGTTCCGGCGCGGTATCGACCAGCACAGCCCGATCACCGTAATCCACCAGGATGCTCGGCCGTGACCGCGTGTCATGCGGATCGGGCGACGTACACACCGCGCAGTCGCACGCAATCATCGGTATCCCGTGCGAAGTGCCGGTCCCCAGCAGCGTAATCCTGATCTCCGAGTCGTTTGCCATCGAGTCTCTCTCGCCGATCCACATGGGTCTGTGACACATTCGGCGACACTGATTGCGTTGTACATCCAGGCTGAAATCCAGCGCGAGCGGTCCACCGGAACTACCATCCAGCCGGTACTCATGGTAACGCCCGCTGGACAGATCGGCCATGCCGGAGTGCGAGATGTTCCTTCCGGTTGACGCCGCGTTCGCCCCACGGCAAACTCCCCGTCATGGTACGTCTGAACCGAATGTATTTTCGCCCGACGTCACTCTTGCTGCTCCCGATCGCAGTTTGCGCATGCACCACCGAACCCGCATCCACCCCCACCCCGAAGACCGTAGAACAGCGGTGGGGCGATTCAAATAGCACCCCAAACGCCGTGTTCGCCCCCGTTCCACCGGAGGTGGGCGACGTTGTCATTACGGTCAATGGCCACCCCATCCCCCGTGCCCGTCTCGTCGATACGTTGATGGAAAGTCACGGTGTCGCCGTGACCGAACAGTTGATCGCCCTCCAAACAGCCAAACAAGCCGCCGACGAAAAAGGCATCATCGTCTCGCCGTCGGACGTCGAAGCCGAGTACAGACGAGCCCTCGATGCCATGCTCGGTGAAACCGCCGCCGGCGATCCGGATGCCCTGCGCACAAAGGCCGCCGAGACCCTGCTAGATCAAATGCTAGCCTCGCGAAACATTTCGCGAACAGAGTACATGATCGTGTTGGAGCGCAACGCGATTCTGCGCAAGATCGTCGAACCGGAAATCCAATTGCCTGCCGAGGCAATTCAACTCGAGTTCGATCGACTCCACGGACGGCGCGTGCAAATCCGCCACATCCAGACCGCTTCCCAAGCCGACTTCCAACAGGTACTCAAGGAGCGATCGCAGGGCGCGGAGTTCGGCGATTTGGCCTTGCGATTCAGCGCGAACCGGCCCAGCGCAGAACGCCTAGGCCTCCTACCGCCGTTCCCCGCCGACGATCCCGATATTCCAGAGCCAATCCGACGCGAGGCGTTCTTGTTGCCGCCAGGGCAGGACTCCAGCCCCATCTACGTCGACGGCTGGTACCACCTGATTCGCGTGGAACAGCTCATAGACGCAGAGCCCGTCACCCTCGATGAGGTCCGCCCACAAGTCGAATCGTCCCTCCGCGAGCGGCTCGTAGACGCAGCCATGCGAGATCGCTACGCCACGCTATTTCAAAGTGCAAGTATCGAGATACTCGATCCGATAATCAAAGAGTTGTTTGACGAGAGACATCCCGACCAGGGAACTTTCGAATGACTCAACCAGACATCCCGCACCAGGCGAGAAGGGGGTCCGCATGACAACGGCAGTGTCGCGAAACGAGGAGGGAACAACTGTGACGACGCAAGCGAGATTCAAAGCCATCCTGCTCTTCGGGGTTCCCGGTTCCGGAAAGGGAACACAAGGCGAGGTCATCGGCAAGTTTGAGCACATGTGCCATCTCGCCATGGGCGACATCTTCAGGTCACTCGACAAGCAAAGCGACATTGGCCGGGAATTCCTCTCCTATTCCACCAAGGGGCTGCTCGTTCCCGACGAACTTACCGTGCGCGTGTGGAAGGCCCATGTCGACGGGCGCGTCGCAACCGGCGAGCTCACCCCCGAGCGACGGCTCTTGCTACTGGATGGAATTCCACGCACGACCGACCAGGTGGAGCTGATCTCTGCCCATGTCGATGTGGTCAGAATCGTACACTTCGTCATCCCAGATCGCACGGTCCTCATCAAACGTCTCAAAGGCCGCGCGCTCAAGGGCAATCGCCCGGACGATGCCAACGAAGACGTAATTCGCGAGCGTCTGCGCGTCTACGACGAATCAACCGCACCCGTTCTCAGCGCCTACGATACTCCCCTCATCGCCGAGGTGAACGCTGATCAGTCGCCCCTGAGGGTCTTACGCGATTTGAGTGATTCTCTCGCCGACTATGTGCCGACGACACTGTAGTGCTGCACTACGCGTCGTGTATTGACTGGGTGGCCCGTGGCTTTCGCCGTCGGGGACTCGAACCCGTTGGGTGGCA
>JAJDDU010000235.1 GCA_029260155.1 Phycisphaerae bacterium
GCCATCGTTGCTGCTGGTGTTTCTTCAGCCGATTGTGGACACTTGCAAACATACTCAATGCCTCCGGACGGGAGATTGGGGCTAGAGACGTGGCTCCCGGGAGAGACCGATGTAGCTTCGGCCGCTGAACATCATCGCCACCGTCTATGTGCCCGACCCGTCGCTTGCGCTCAGGGCTCTGGAGGGCGCGCTACGATTCGAAATCCAGACCGAGACGCCCCAGCTGCAGTCCGTCATCGCCGCGCTGAACGGTGATGTGGTGCAACGGCGCAGGCGAATCGGCGGCATCGACGTCGACGCGTGAGTGTACGCCGATCGACTGCTCTCGCTCGCGCGCAGCCGTGACGACGAGGCGACTGAGACTGAGCATGTTCTGCGTTTCCCAGCCGGGTACGTCGTCAAACGTCTTGTCCAGCACGTAGTGCCCCCAGAACTCAATGATCTCGCGTGATTCCGCCAGACGGTCGCCGGTTCGCTCGATCCCGGCGTTACGCCACATCAGGCTACGCAGGCTATTGCGGATATCCTGAAGGTCGAGTTCCGTGCGTTGCGACTTGGGGTTCACGGAGCTGATGCTTCCGTGCGATTGCTCCTCGGGCGATTGTTTCGCAAGCGTGACGGCGGTTCGACCGGCGATGGCGCCGAATACCAATCCTTCCAGTAGCGAGTTGCTGGCCAATCGATTCGCGCCGTGGACGCCGGTGCACGCTACTTCGCCGCAACACAGCAGGCCCTCGATGTTCGTAGTGCCGTCAATGTCAGTAACCACGCCACCGACCATGTAATGCGCTGCGGGGCGCACGGGGATCAACTCCCGACCGACATCGATCTGGAAGTCCTTGCACATTTTGGTGATCCCCGGAAACCGCTTGGCGAACTTCTCTGCTCCGAATCCGCCGGCGTCGAGGAACACGCAATTGGTTTGGGTGTCGCGCATGTGGGCGAAGATGGCTCGGCTGACCACGTCGCGCGGAGCCAACTCTGCGTCAGGATGATAGGCGTCCATGAATCGCGTACCGTCGCGGTCCACCAGCAGTGCGCCCTCGCCGCGGACGGCCTCGGAAATCAAGGCACGCGCTGCACCGGCGACGTACAGCGTCGTGGGATGAAACTGGACCATCTCGATATCGGCGAGCCGCGACCCGGCGCGGTAGGCTGCGGCGTACCCGTCGCCCGTGGCCAATGCTGGGTTCGATGTTTCACGATAGATACGCCCCGCGCCGCCGCTCGCCAACACCGTTTGACGGGCCCATATCAACTGGTGTCCATAGACCGAGCTGTATGTGATGGCTCCGACACATCGCCCTTCGTTGGTGATGAGATCGATCAAGAAGCAATCTTCAAATATGCGAATACGTTCGTGCTGACGCACGCGGTCGCAGAGCACACGCGCCAACTCGAGCCCGGTCGCGTCACCCTCGGCGTGCATCACGCGCGAGACGGAGTGCCCTCCTTCGCGCGTAAGCGCCAGCTCCTCGCCGTCACGGTCGAAATGCATACCCCATGCGATGAGTTCCTCGATACGCCGTGTAGCGTCCCCAACGAGCACATCCACCGCCCGTGGCCGGCACAGACCGCAACCGACGCGAAGGGTGTCGTCAATGTGCTTGTCCGAAGAATCCTGCGCTGAACGCGCGTTGGCCACGCCGCCTTGGGCATACCGCGTGGTCGATTCGCCGGCGGGGCCCTTGCAAACCAGCACGACATTATCGGTATGGTCACCCGCCTCGATGGCAGCACGGGCACCCGCGGAACCCGAGCCGATCACCAGCACGTCGGTAAAAACATGCCCAGTGAGCCACGAATCGAAGTTCGTCAGGTATCGCCGGTCGTCGTAGAGCGTCGTCACAGCCACGCATGGTAGGATCAGGGCCATCTTCGTGCAAACCGGCCTCAACCTCAACGCACCCCGATGGTCCGCCGATAACCCATGCAGTGAATCGAGAACGCAGAAAGCGGAATCACCATGGGATGCGTCTGACGATGGTGGTCTGCGCATGCATGGGCGTGGTCCTGGAGCGTGGTGCCGACGCACAACCGAGCGACCCCACTGTGAGCAGCCGCTTGGTTCACCATTTCGATTTCGACGAACGCGACCATGGAAACCTTGAGCTTATTCCCAAGTACTGGGTCCGCTATGGGGGATCCGACTTTCCGCGCTATGCAGGTGGCGAGTTCGATCGGACGGTCGGCCACGACGCGCCGCCGTCATTCCTGTTGACGACACAGGGCCGCAACGTCGCGTACCGTTACGCAGCCCGCCGTATCGATGCCAGCAGTACCAACGATTATGTCGTCGTTGCGTGGGTGCGCGGCGAGATGCTCTCGAGCGCCCGCGCCGCCATCAGCGCCTACTACCTCGATCACAACCAGAACCCGATACGTTCCACACAGCAATTCAGTGGGTTGCTCGCCTCGGACGCGGGCCATGGCGGGTGGCAGAGACTAGAAGTGTTTCTTCCAGCCGGTTCCCAGCAGGCGCGGTGGATCGGAATAACAGTTTGGGCGGTGCATCCGGAGACCTGGTTCACAGGTCCCAAGCCACGCCGCCACATTGAACGCAGGGACACGGACGCCCGCGCATGGTTTGACGACATCCGGATCTACCGCTTGCCGCGTGTGGAGATCGAAACGTCGGCGCCGGGCAACGTCTTCACGCCATCGACCGATGCCGTGTTGAGCGTTCGTGTGACCGATACAGACAACTCCGGACTCGCCGCCACGCTTGACATTTTTGACGTCGACGGACGCATCGTCCGTCAGGCGGACATTCCCGTGAATCGCAGCCGAACCTCGTCGCCGCTACGCACCGACTTCGCCGGCTCCGAGAACGGTCTGTACCAGGCTCGCGTGCGGGTCACTGCCGACACCGGGTCCGGGGCGGACGTCATCGCTACCCGCACGCTCGATTTTGCCAGCCTTCTGACCGTCCACCGCGACCACTTGGCGAGTGCTCGCGCGTTTGGCATCGTCGTTGACGCTCAGGACCGTGCCGACCCGTTGGTGGAGTTGGCCCTACTACGTGCCCTGCGTGTGGGCGCGCTGAAAATCCCCATCTGGTCGGGACTCGCAGACGTGCCGGACCTCATCGACGCCGATCCGAACACGGACACCTTGCTGTACGAGTTACTCAAGG
>JAJDDU010000236.1 GCA_029260155.1 Phycisphaerae bacterium
GGGCTCGGCGTCGTGCGGTGCATGCCACCCCGGTCAGACCGATCTCTTGAACGTACACTCGCACTCACACAAGCTGACGAAGATCGAGGGTGGCCCTCCGACGTTCCCGGTTGAAGGAACCTTCGCCGGAATTCCCAATACGCCCGCAGGGGTGCTCTGGGACGATGTGAGCTACGTGATCGGCGGCTACTATCGCAAAGCACGGTTCATCACCCACCTGGGCAACGTCATGATCGGTGCTGCCGGTGTGTTCGACGGAGCAACAGGCGTGGAGACGCAGTGGAACCTGGAGTTCCCGCCGGGCGGAAGTGGGCTCAACTGGGTGTTCTATCATGACACAGACACGCAGCCGAAACCGTATGACTTCAGTTGCTTCCAGTGCCATACGACGGGACCTCAGGCGGTTCCAGGGAACTTCGAGGATTGGTCAGAGCCGGGCGTGCAATGTGAAGCCTGTCACGGCGGTGGGTCCGACCACTTGCTGGTTCCGGGCAGCGGCACGATCACCGTTGACACAAGCGCCGCTCAGTGCGGGACGTGCCATACGCGCGGTGGCGACAACAATATCGTGTTAACGTCGGGCGGCTACATCAAGCATCACGAGCAGTATCCGGAGTTGCTGGCTGGGGCGCACTTTGAGCGAGACTGCACGGATTGCCATGAGGCGCACACCTCGTCGTACTACGACACGAGCAATGGGATCGTAGCGGAGTGTTTGGACTGCCATACGCTGCTCAACCCGGGGCTTGACATGGGTTCGCACGCGGGGTTGGTGTTCGAGCGGGACGACGATGGCGATACGATTCCCGACTACACTGAGGTGTTGAAGTGCAGGAGCTGTCACATGCCCTATGCCACGAAGTCCGCTTCGGCGGCGAATCCGGCCTCCATCGGACCGGGGGCGCGCATGGGTGACATCAAGTCTCACGTGGTCAACATCAACACCGCAGCCGTCGACTACAACGCGATGTTCAATGTCGGCCAGACGGAGTTGTTAAAGGACCAAGGAGCCGGAGCGGATCAGGCGGCGGTGACGCTCGATTTCGCTTGCCTCCGCTGCCACGGCGTCGGCAACGCCACGACCGTCTTGGATCTCACGGCGGCGTCGGCGGCGGCAATCGGCTATCACCCATAGCAGTCCAGCAAGAAGTTTAGATCACGCTTGGCCCGCGCCTCCACACAAGGCGCGGGCTCTTTTTTCAGGTGAGGCGACACCGCTACGGGGTCAGCGGCGCGATATCCTGCGATGGCCGCCTTCGATTCTGTGAGGGCGAGTAGTAACACTAACTAAGAATGCAGCCCCGCGATCACAAGTGGTCGCGGGGCTGCTCTTTGTTTGGGGCGACCAACGAGCGTGCGCTGGGCGCGGCAGCCTGCTCGGCACCGCAGATTCACCCAACGCGGGTCAAAAGAGGGTGGAAGACCGGTGACATCCGATAAGTCGGTGGTTCTACGTTCAGGGTATGTTGCCGCCACATGACCTCTCGGCCCGAGCTTCACCGGCACGTCAGAATAACCGACCAGATTATTGGAGTGTACCGTTGTTGGTCCGTTCTGATCGGATGTGGTCTGTTATGTCACTTGAGCTTCTGACGATCGGTGAAGTGGCCGCGTTGCTCCGTGTCTCGCGCGACGTGGTGTACCGGCTTGCAAATGACGGCGATCTTGCGGGACGAAAGATCGGCCGGGCGTGGCGTTTTCCTCGTCAGACCATCGAGGAATACGCCTTGGCTCGATCAGCCGCCTCGTGTTCTTGCGATGAAACGGCGCCGGCCGCAGCGGCTGGCCGAGGGACGGGAATATGAATGTCGAATCCCAAGGGCTCTCCCGTGAATACGGCGTGGGTCTTTCCAAACGTGCGCGATGTTGGACGTGTCAATTGGGGAGCAACGGTGGTTGCAAAACAGTGAGATCTAAGATGTGTCGCTTGAAGGCAACGATCGATTCTCTGTTGAAGGTGTGCGTCGCATTCGCCCTGACGGCGTTTCCATTTGCAGCGAGCGCCCAAGTGGCCCCTGACGCGGCGCTAGATTTCGGCGGGCAGATCGAGCCTGTTGATGGCGGAGCGCCAGATGGTGAAGACGCCACCACAGAAGGTGTTTCCGAGGACGACGACGGTTTCGCGGACCTCAGCCTCGAAGAACTCATGCAGGTGCAAGTTGTCGTGACGGCCTCGCGGCGTGAGCAGAATATATCGACCGTTCCATACGCGATCAGCGTGATCACGGCGGCGGACATTCGGGCGGCCGGCGCGAGATCCGTTCCCGATGCGCTGCGTCTGGTGTCGGGCGTCGACGTCTCGGATTTGGCGTACGGGGCTGCCGCGGTCTCCCCCCGTGGTACGCACGGTTTCTTGGTGAGATCGACTCTTGTACTCGTGGACGGCCGGCAGATCTTCGACTCCCATTTCGGCGGCACGCTTTGGAACAACTGGCCTTTCCAGTTGGAGGATATAGAGCGCATCGAGGTCATCCGCGGCCCGGGGGGAGTCACGTGGGGCGCCAACGCCGTCAATGGCGTGATTAACATCATCACGAAAGACCCCGCTGATCAACTCGGCCTGACGTTGACATCCAGCGGAGCATCCAGGGGTAGTTTCAAGCAGCACATCGGCTACGGCGTGAAGGAAGGAAAGTGGCGACTTCGCCTATCGGGAGAGTATGAGGCAAGCGACGGCTTCAATGTCGGCGGGTCGGTTTGGCGTCGTCTTGACGACGAATACAAAGGCGGGCGGATTTCCCTGCGCGCCCTCTACGACGCCGGCCCCGACGATCGATTCACGTTCTCAGCAGGCAACGCTGTGGTGGACGGCGCGTTTCCACCGACCCCGATGGCCGGATTCGGTGTACGTCGCAATTCCGGATCACAGGCCTCCTTCATCATGGGGACCTGGTCCCACGACACCGCGAAGGACGACCTGTTCGAAGTGACGGCGTATGTGAATGACTTCCAGGTCTCGCCGGGAGTTCCCGCCATTGATTATCGCTACCAGCAATTCGCGCTGCAGATTCGTCATTCCTACGCGCCCGCGAATGCGCACAGGCTGACGTGGGGGACGGACAGCCGGGTTGATCTCCTCGACGCGACAAACTCGGATCCGTTCATGTTGAGCAGGGACTCGCTGACCACGGCCATCATCGGATTGTACATTCAGGACCAATGGCGATTCGCGCCGAAGTGGAGCCTCGATCTGGGAGCGCGGATCGACTACGAATGCTACGGTGGGTTTGAGCCCAGCGCACGGGCGGCGCTGTCCTACGAACTTAGCGAGAACGCCATGATCTATGGAGCGGTCTCCCGCGCGTTCCAAATGCCTCCGGTCGGTCTTCGGTTCCTGGATCTTCCTCTGATAAACGGAATCACGCGCGCCAAGGGTCGTCGAGACCTGGGGACCGATCCACTGATGGCCTACGAACTCGGATACCGAGGCAGGTTGTTCGACCGCGTGGACACAAGCCTTAATCTTTTCTGGCACGAGCAAACCGACAGAACGACGCTCAGCCCGATGCTCGGACCACCCGGCCTGCTGCGTATGGATCTCGATAACCGGGCGCGGATGTCCACGTATGGGGTCGAGCTGGATGCCAAATACGTGGTGACGAAGAATCTGACGTTTCTGGCGAACTACACTTTTGAGCGAGTGGACTGGAGAGCGTCAGTTCCGTTTCACGACACGGAAGCGATGTCGCCGCCGGCGCACAAATTCATGGTCGGTGCCAGGTACAGCCCGACGGACGATCTCCATCTGTCGACACATCTGTACTTCGTCGACGCGGTGACAGCGCCCTGGGTCGACATGCCCTTTTGGCATCGCAAGATCGATCCGTATTGGCGACTCGATCTGCGTGGGGAATACGAGTTCTGGGACGACAAGGCTGCCCTGTCGGTTGGCGTACGGAATCTACTGGACAGCAACCACGCGGAAGGGGGCACGCTGTTCCTGAATTACGCCGAAGCCCCTCGAATGGTCTTTGCGGAGCTTCGGCTACGGATCCCATAGGGGGCGGTTGGGAGCGGGGGAGAGGTGGTGTGATGGACGGGCAACGGAAACCGAAAGCAGCAACGAGCGGCAACTGACGTGCTGAGTCGGAATACATCAAAGTGCTCAATCCTCATGGTGGCAGTCGCATCGGCTTGGCTGACGCTCACACCTGCGGTTTGCGCGCAGCAGATCGACGAAGCCAAAGCGCTCAGAGTGAAAGCGGCCTACCTGTACAACTTCGCGAAATTCATCGGGTGGCCTTCAGACGCATTCGAAGATGAAGAAACGCCGTTCGTCATCGGTGTGCTGGGTGACGATCCGTTCGGGCGAAGTCTCGATACTACCGTCAAAGCAAAGAAGATCGGACGGCGTCCGGTCGCGATCCAGCGGCTCCGTTGGAGCAGGCAGGCAGATCGAGCCAAGCTCGAGGACTGCCATGTTTTGTATATCAGCGACTCGGAACGGCATCGGCTCGGGGAGATCTTCGCGATGCTGGAGGATCATCCCGTCCTGCTGGTGGCGGACACACCGGACTTCGCAAGTGGCGGGGGCATGATTGGGTTTGTGCTTGAGGAACAGCGGATAATCTTCGAGATCAATCGCGAAGCCTTGGAGCAAGCCGAGCTGAGGGCCAGCGCCAAGTTGCTCAAACTGGCCAAGATCGTCCGACCGAAGAGTCGGCGTACAGGGGAATAGTGGCGGTGCTTTCGATTAGGGATATGTCATTCAAGGGCAAGCTGCTGCTGTACGCGGCGTCTGTTACCGGAACGGCACTTGTGCTGTGCTGCATCGCAGTGATGGCCGCCGAGTGGATCGGGTTGCGGCGAGAGCTCCCCCGACACCTAGCTACTCAAGCTGAGATGGTCGGCATGAACGCCAGCGCGGCGCTTACGTTTGACGATCGGGAGGCTGCGGAGGAGTTGCTCCGAGGTCTGAAGGCTGATCAGGGAATCATTCTTGCGTGTGTCTGCAGTCGCGACACAACGGTATTCGCCAAATACGTACGCCCCGGCTCGGAGGACGCCACGGAAGAGCCGGTCGAGGCAGGCGGTCACCGATTCTCGGGTAATCGGCTTCATCTCCGCCGCGCGATCGTTCTCGATGGGGAGGAGATCGGATCGGTTTACCTGCAACGTGATCTCCGGGATTTCTACGGGGACTTGAAGAGGCTGGCTGTGATCTTGGCCGTCAGCATGTTGGTGGCACTGGCGGGCGGCACCGCTGTTTCAGCCAGAGTGCTGCGCGTGCTGACGCGACCGGTCACCGAGCTCGCGAAGGCCGCGCAGGCCGTCGCAAGGAACAACGACTACTCCGTGCGCGCGGTCAAGTACTCCACAGACGAACTCGGTACCCTCACCGGTACTTTCAACGACATGATCTCGCAGATAGAGCAGCACGATGATGCCTTGCGGGAGTCGCACAACACCCTTGAGCAGCAAGTTTTCGAGCGGACTGCGATGCTCGCCCAGCGCACACGCCAACAGGCGTCCGTGGCCGGGCTTGGTCAGGATGCTCTGAGCGGAGTGGAGTTGACTGAACTCTGCGACCGGGCTTGCATCCTCGTGGCCGAGACGCTGGAAGTCGAGTACGCGAAAATCCTCGAGCTCCTACCCAGCGGTGACGCACTCCTACTGCGGGCGGGTGTTGGCTGGTCAGAGGGGCTTGTCAGGCACGCGGTGGTGGATGCCGAATTGGATTCGCAGGCCGGCTACACACTGATCTTCGGCGAGCCGGTTGTCGTCGAGGATCTCAGATTGGAGACTCGTTTCGCTGGCCCGGCGCTGCTGCGTGACCATGACGTTGTGAGCGGGATGAGCGTGGTGATCGCGGGTCAAGACGGTCCGTGGGGAGTTGTCGGAGCCCACGCGCGCAGCCGGAAGAGCTTCGGCAAAGAGGACATCGACTTTGTTCAGGCAGTGGCGAATGTTCTGGCTGGAGCTATCGCAGGGCGCGTTGCCAAGGATACGTTGGCGCGGGCAAATGAGGAGTTGGAGACTCGCGTGACGGAGCGGACTGCAGAGCTCTCGCGAGCCAAACAAGCGGCGGAGTCTGCCAACCAGGCCAAGAGTGAGTTTCTCGCGAACATGAGTCACGAGATTCGCACGCCGTTGCACGGCATCCTCAGCTTTGCGCGATTCGGTAAGGACAAGGCGTTGAAGGCCAGTCCCGAGAAACTGCTCGACTACTTCCAAAAGATTGACGCGAGCGGCCAGCGTCTGTTGGTCCTTCTTTCCGACATTCTCGATCTGGCCAAGATGGAATCGGGCAGCATGCGGTACGAGTTCAAGTCCACAGACCTCCGTGCCGTTCTGCGTTCGGTGCAGAACGAGTTCCAATCGCTGCTCGCCGACCGCAACATCCGCGTCGACTTCGCCGAGCCCGACGGCGAGTTACGGGTGACATTGGACGAAAACCGGATGGCGCAGGTCGTACGCAACCTGCTCAGCAACGCGGCCAAGTTCTCCCCCGACGGGGGAACCGTCCGAGTCGACGTCCACATGGACGATGAAGGAGTTCGGGTATCCATCCGTGACCACGGCATGGGGGTGCCCGAGGACGAGTTGGAGGCGGTCTTCGACAAGTTCGTTCAGTCGAGCACGACCAGAACTGGCGCCGGCGGTACTGGACTGGGCCTGTCGATTTGCCGGGAGATCGTCGAGTCGCACGAGGGCCGTATCTGGTGCGAGAACCATCCGGATGGTGGTGCGATGTTCTACGTGGAGCTCCCGCCGACGATGCAGTGCGCTTCCGCTACTACGCAAATCGAGGCGCTGGGCAGAACGCCCGCCGATCAAAGTGAGCCCTCGGCGCCAAGAGAACTGGCAGAAACGGTGAGGCACGATGGATGACGATCATGTCACGGACAAGGATCGGCGTGGGGCACTTCCTGTGGAAACGGGTTTGCGCACCGTGAAGGAACGCCAAGCGTACATCGTCATCCTGCTGGCTGGTCTCGTCTTGTCCGCGATTGTCCATTCGAAGTATCGCAGCGATCTCGCCTCCGCGTTAGAGACCTTTCGTCACCAGCAAGCAAACGAGACGACGTTCGTTGTTCACGACGTCGAGAACACGCTAGGGCAAATGTATCAGGGGCTTCGTACTATCGCCCGCCTTCCCGGTGTACGCGCGATAGACCGGTACGCGGGTCTTCATGGACCGTTCAGCGGTGACACACGCCAAACAGTACAGGAACTATATAATAACGTAGCCACGAATGTAGAGATGTCAGAAGTCTACATCGTTCCGGTTGACCTCAAGCCGGACGAGATCGACCCGCACACGGGCAAGCTGCAGGAACCCATTACCACCTTCGATGAACTCATCCTCGGTCGTCATGCCGACGACGAATACCAGGACGGGACGGGCGCGCCCGCGGAAGTAGAGGAAATCGAAATCTATGAGTACCGATTGATGAAGCGTCAACTAGCGTGGATGCGCCAGAATGTACCCACGATCGAGTCCATCACCGGTCTCGACTATCCCGCGATGGGTGGCCCTGAAGTGGTGACCTGCGACAACGCTCGATACTCAAGCAGCCGTCCTGACGACCTGGATCGATCTGGCCTAGTCTACTCCTTGCCATTCTTCGGCCCAAGCGGCAAGCTCAAAGGTTGCGTCAGTGGCTTGATACTCACACACGCCTTGAGAGATCTCCTGCCGACGGGCAGCTATTCGCTTGTCAATCTCGCGCACGGCTATTTCATCGACTCACATCACGCGGGCCGAGAGGGGGTGGCAGCACAATACGCAGTAGCCGGCGAGGAGGATCCCGAACTGCTCTACTGCGAGGTTCGGACACTCGATGTACTGGATCAAGGCGGCCCTTGGTTGCTCTGGGCTGGGCGGCCCAACGCAACCTACTGGAATCGATCCGATGTACAGAACGCACGTTACGCCGCCAGTGCGGCGCACGCCGTTGTTTGGATCCTCTCGATCGGATCCTGCGCGCTGGCGTTTCTCATTCGTAGCAACAGGAGCCTCCTGGTTTCCAGGAATCATGAACTTGAGGACCGCGTGACTGAGCGTACCACAGAACTTGAGGCGCGGCAGGAAGAATTGCAGGGGGCGAGAGACGAGCTGGAAGATCGTGTGTTTGAACGGACCGAACAGCTCTCGGAAGCCAAAAAGGCCGCAGAGTTGGCCAACCAGACCAAGAGCGAGTTTCTGGCGAACATGAGCCATGAGATCCGCACGCCCCTACACGGCATCCTCAGCTTCGCGCGATTCGGCAAGGAGCGAGCGATGAGCGCTGATCCTGAGAAGCTGCTGGACTACTTCGAGAGGATCGATGCGAGCGGCCAGCGTCTGTTGATCCTGTTGTCAGACATACTCGACTTGGCCAAGATGGAATCGGGCAGCATGCGGTACGAGTTCACGCCCACGGACTTCCGTGTCGTTCTGCGCTCTGTGCACCGCGAGTTCCACTCGCTTCTCGCCGACCGAAACATCACCGTCGACTACACCGAACCCGGCGCCGAATTACGCCTGACACTGGACGAAAACCGAATGTCGCAAGTTGTGCGTAACCTGCTGAGCAATGCGGCCAAGTTTTCCCCCGACGGCGGAACGATCCGAATCGAGGCCGACGAGGGCGATGAGGGAGTCCGAGTATCCATCCGTGACCACGGCGCGGGGGTTCCGGAGAACGAGTTGGAAGCGGTCTTCGACAAGTTCGTTCAGTCAAGCACGACCAGGACTGGCGCCGGCGGTACGGGGCTGGGCCTGTCGATTTGCCGGGAGATCGTCGAAGGCCACCAGGGTCGCATCTGGTGCGAGAACCATCCGGACGGCGGCGCGGTTTTCCACGTAACGCTCCCGCGGACGATGCAGGGTGGTTCTTCGAGCGAACCGGCGGAACCACGCGGGGCAAGGAAACCCGAAGAATTGGCAAAGCACTCTACAGTCGGCGGAATCTCATAGCGGCCGGCTCTTGTGGAAAGGATAGGCGAAGACGTGCAGAAACGAGTCCTGATAGTCGACGACGATCAACTGAATCGCGATATCCTGTGCGAGATTCTCGAAGAGGATTATGAGATCGCCGCCGCAACCACGGGCGAGGAAGGCCTGCTGCGGATGAAGGATTTCGGTCCTGACCTTGTCTTGCTCGACATCATGATGCCCGGTATCGACGGATACGAGGTGTGCAAACAGATCAAATCCGCGCCACACGGAGAGCTCACGCTGG
>JAJDDU010000237.1 GCA_029260155.1 Phycisphaerae bacterium
CCAGACGAAGCCGGCAGCTGCCGACGCGGAGACGGTTTGCGTTGTAGTTAAGGGATTGCGCGGCGGGCATTCCGGTTGCGATATCCACGAGAACCGGGGCAGCGCGAACCGATTGCTCGCTCGCGTCCTGCGCCGCGCGGCGGTGGACGGTCTGCAACTGTGCAGCGTCACCGGTGGGAGCAAGCGGAATGCCATCGCCCGCGAAGCGTCCGCGGTGGTCGCGGGGCCGCCCGGAACAGCCGCACTCCTGCGGTCCGTGGCGGAAGCGGTGTGCGCGGACGCGAAGCGTGAATCCGCGGAACCCGGTGCTGCCATCGAGGTTGAATCCGCGTCAGCCGCCCCGGTAGTGTCAGCATCAGGCACTGCGATGTTGATCGACGTGCTGAATGCCCTGCCGCACGGCGTGCTGGGTATGAATCCCAGCGTTCCCGATCTCGTGCAGACTTCAAACAACGTCGCGATCGTCACGACCGAGCACGACGCAGCCGGGAATCAACTGCTTGTAAGCGTGGGCACGTTGTCGCGAAGCTCGTCGGGTGTGTGGGTGAAGGTTGCGTGCGAGCAAATCGCCGCGATCGGCCGATTGACCGGGGCGAAGATCGAAACCGCCAACGAATACCCCGGCTGGAACCCGGATTTCGACTCGTCGTTGCTCGCGGTCTGTCGCAGCGTGTACGAAAACGTCTTTGGCGAGCAACCGGGCGTCGCGGCCATTCACGCAGGCCTGGAATGCGGTATCATTGGCAAACGGGTTTCGGGCATGGACATGGTCTCGCTCGGGCCGCGCATCGAAGGCGCTCACAGCCCGGAGGAGCGCATTTGGGTCGGGTCGGTACAAAAGTCGTGGAAATACTTGCTGGCCATTCTCGCGGAACTGGCTCGCGCGTAGTGGCATGGAGAAACGAATAATGCGAATCTCACGGTTGATGGTCTTGTTTCTTGCGATGGCGACGATTGCGGTGGCGGGCCCGCCGGGTACGCGCAAAGTGCCGGTCACTGACACTCTTCACGGAGTGAAGGTCGTCGATCCGTACCGCTGGCTCGAAGCAGGCGACGATTCAGCCGTGCGCGCGTGGAGCGACGCGCAAAATGCGCACGCACGCGGCGAACTGGACCGGCTCCCATCGCTTGACGAGATTCGCGCTCGCGCGACGGAGATCTACGCGGCGCGCACAGTGAGCTACGGCAGCATCGCGTATCGCGACGGGCAACTGTTTGCCATCAAGCGGCAGCCGCCCAAGCAGCATCCGTTTCTCGTGGTCATGCCCTCGCCCGACAGGCCCGATGTGGCCCGCGTGCTGGTCGACCCCAACACGCTTGACGATCACGGCGCCACATCGATCGATTGGTATGTCCCCTCGCCCGACGGCAAGCTCGTCGCGGTCTCGCTTTCCAAGGGTGGCAGTGAATCGGGCGACGTCCACATCTACCGGACGGCCACCGGCAAGGGTATGTACGAGACGATCCCAGGGGTCAACGGTGGAACGGCGGGTGGCGACCTCGCGTGGAGCCCCGACGGCAGCGGCTTTTTCTACACGCGGTATCCGCGCGGATCCGAGCGGCCGCCGGCGGATATGGATTTCTTTCAGCAGCTTTACTATCACAAACTGGGTACGCTCACGACGGCGGACCGCTACGAAATAGGGAAGGACTTGCCGCGCATCGCCGAGATTCAGGTCGACATGAATCACAAGACCGGCCGGTTGATGATGACCGTTCAAGATGGCGACGGTGGCGAGTTCGCCCACTTCCTAAGATCTCCCGACGGCGTCTGGAAGCAGTTCAGCCGATTCGGGGACAAGACGATTCAGGCAGCGTTTGGCCCGGCGGACGATCTTTTTCTGGTCTCACGGCGCGGCGCGCCGCACGGAATGATTTCGCGTATTCCGATCGACCGGCTGGACGCAAGCGCTGCGGAAACCGTCATTCCGGAGGGCAAGGACACCATCGTCGACAGTTTCTTCGGGCCGCCGAGCGTGGTGGTGACGGATTCGCGAATCTACGTCGAGTATCAGCTGGGCGGTCCCAGTCAAATCCGCGCGTTTGACCTCAAGGGCAAACCGGTCGCGGCGCCACAGCAGTTGGGCGTTGCCTCGGTGGGTGCGCTCACGCGGCTGGGCGGTGAGGACGTGCTGTTCTATCAATCGTCGTTCATCGATCCGCCGGCACGCTACCGGTTCAACCCATCCACCGGACGGACAGCCAAGACCGCGCTGGCTACCGAGTCGCCCGTGGACTTCGGCAATGTCACCGTCGTCCGCGAATTCGCTGTTTCCAAGGATGGTACGCGGATCCCCGTGAACATCATGCTGCCCAAGACAGCCAAGCGCGATGGGTCCAATCCGTGTGTCGTTACCGGCTACGGTGGATACGGGGTCAACCTCACGCCGGGATTCCGCGCAAGCAGGCAACTGCTTCTGGAACAGGGTGTGATCTACGCCGTGGCAAATCTGCGCGGCGGCGGCGAATATGGGGCGGAGTGGCACGAACAGGGTAATCTCACCAACAAGCAAAACGTGTTTGACGATTTCGCCGCCGTTCTGCAACACATGATCGATCGTGGCTATACGTCATCGCAGAAGTTGGCCATCACCGGGGGGAGCAACGGCGGGCTGCTGATGGGCGCCTTGCTGACGCAGCACCCGGATCTGGTGAAAGCGGTAGTGTCACATGTTGGCATTTATGACATGCTCCGCGTGGAGCTCTCCTCGAACGGCGCTTTCAATATCCCCGAGTTCGGCACCGTGAAGAAGCCATCGCACTTCAAAGCGTTGCACGCCTACTCGCCATACCACCGCGTGAAGAACGGCGTGCCCTATCCGCCCACGCTTTTTCTCACAGGGGCCAACGACCCGCGTGTCGACCCCATGCAGTCGCGCAAAATGGCTGCCCGGCTTCAGGAAGCGTGCGCTACGTCCACGCCCATCTTGCTGCGAACGAGCTCCAACACCGGTCACGGCGGCGGGACGCCGTTGGCTGAGCGCATCAACAAAGCCGTCGACACGCACGCGTTTATGTTCGATCAGCTCGGGGTCAAGTATCGCGCGACCGCCAAACGACCGGGCTGACCGTGCGACGCGCTACCGATCCTTCGGCGGTGTTGTAGCCATCCACGTTCGGACGCGGGCTTCCATAATGTCCAGTGGCACACTGCCCGCGCCCAGAACGGTGTCGTGAAATCCGCGAATGTCGAAGTGCTTTCCCATACGCTGCTCGGCCAGGCCGCGCAGCGCGCGGATTTTTAGTTCGCCGATCTTGTAGGCAGTCGCCTGCCCAGGCCAAGCGATGTAGCGGTCTACTTCATTGTTGATGTTGAGTTCACTGAGGGCGGTATTGTCGAGCATGAATTGCACTGCACGGTCCCGCGGCCAGTCGAATGCGTGTATGCCCGTATCCACGACGAGTCGACACGCCCGCCACATTTCATAGAGCAGTCGCCCGAAGTCGTCGTAGGGATCCCCGTAAAGGCCCATCTCGACGCCCAAGTGTTCGGAGTACAATGCCCACCCCTCGCCGAACGCGGTGACCCAGATGTTCTTCCGGAATTCGGGAACGTCGGTCAGCTCCTGTGCAATCGCCACTTGCAAGTGATGGCCTGGGACGGCTTCATGCATGGCAAGGGCGATCATTTCGTACTTTGGTCTCTGTTCGAGTCTGTATGTATTGGCATAGAACCAGCCAGGCTGACCGTTGCGAATGTCGCCCTGTTGGTAATAGGCGGTTGTCTGCGTGGGGGCCATGAACTCGGGAATCTGCTTAACGCCGTATGGCAGACGCGGGAGCGTCGCGAAGAATGCCGGCAGGCAACCGTCGATGCGTTTGCAGACGGCGCGGTATCCGTCCAGCAATGACTCGGAGCTTGTGTGATAGAATCGCGCATCCGTTCTAAGGTAGTGAATGAACGCGGCAAACAACTCCTTGTCACCAAGGCGTGCGGCTTCGGGCTGTAATTCAACGAAATCAGTCTTGCGAATCACACGCATCATTTCTGATTTGATGCGAGCGACTTCGCGCAGGCCTTTCTCGTGAATCTGTTGCGCAGTGTGTTGCGTCGTCGTATGAACGCGCAATCGGAACGCATAGTATTCGATTCCATTGGGTAGATCATGCGCCGCAATCGTCGTTCGGCACTTGGGAGTATAGTCGCTCACCAAGAACTCTCGCAGGCGCGCGATGGATGTTCGTACAGCCGGGAGGGAGTTTTCTGCGAAACGACCGCGAAGTGTCTCGATTTGTTCTGCGGACAGTGACTGCGGCATGCGGTCGAGTGGCTGGGTCAGCGCATCAATGCCCCCGCCGAGCAGCGTATCCAACTGATCAGGCACGCCGAGGAGTGTGACGCGCGGCGGCGTGTAGCCGGTCTGGGCGCCGATGCGCAACGTCGCGATGACATTGTCGATTCGGCCGGGAACCTGTTCGAGGCGGCGCAAGTAGTTTGTGTAGTCGTCAAACGTGTCGAACCGAACGCGCTCCCCCATCTGCGGAATGGTCTGTACCGGACCGGAACGCGGGCCGATCGGGGTGAGGTACATTCTGAATCGATGGGCATCGAGCTCGTTGCTTAGCTGCCGGCGGAAGAGATCGTGGTTCAGTTTGTCGTCGTTCGATAGCTCTGCCCGGTCAATCGCGAGCAGGCGACCAAGGTGCGCGGCAGTCGTTTCGTTCCGGAGGGTGATGGCCGCTAGACTGTCGTCGGTGATTCGGTCGGCGCCGGCGTAGTCGCCTCGGGCCATTGCCGTCTCGGGAAAGGTGCGCATTTCCCATGCGTATCGCTCCGCGAACAGTTCATGCAGTTTCTGGGATTCGCCGGCGCTTGCTGACGCGGCGGCCACGCAGATTAGCATCGTGCACGTTTTCATGTGGTCCATCCTCGGTATTGGTGACGGCCTGGTCCGCCAGTTTGACGGTCATTCATGCTAATCGTCCCGAGGCGATCGGGGTAGCGCGGCGTGTCTTCGATGCCGGCGTTTTGATCTTGCTATCCAAATGCGCCCGCACCACTACAATGGCGCGTGCATGGACATGATCGTCATTGACAAGCTTAGGAAGGTCTTCCCGACGCCGGACGGACGGGACAAGGTCGCTGTCGACGGCGTATCGTTCAGCGTTCCGCAGGGTCGGATTTACGGCTTGCTGGGTCCAAATGGTGCGGGCAAGACCACGACGCTGCGCATCCTGAGCGGGCTGATGAAGCCGACATCGGGACGTGCCGTCCTGGATGGGCACGACGTCGGCGTGGATCGGGAAGCGGTCAAGCGTGTCATCGGATTCCTCACCGCGAACACGGGGCTTTATCAACGACTCTCGGCGCGCGACATTCTGCGGTACTTCGGGAAGCTTCACGGCTTCAGCCATAAGCGCGCGGTCGCCCGTGCGGAGGAGTTGATCGGTTGGCTGGGCATTGGTGACTTCGCCGACCTGCGTTGCGGCGTGCTCTCGACGGGCCAGAAACAGCGCGTCAACATCGGGCGTGCGCTGGTCGCGGACCCACCGATCCTCATTCTTGACGAACCGACATTGGGGCTCGACGTGCTCAGCAATCGGGTCATTCTCGATTTCATCTGCCGGGAGCGAAACGAAGGCAAGACGATCATATTGAGCACCCATTACCTCGACGAGGCAGAGACCATGTGCGACGTGGTCGGCTTGCTGCACAACGGCAATATCGTGGCAGAGGGCACGGTTGATGAACTGCGTAAACTGACGGGTGTCGAGCGATTGAGCGGCATCTTCCTGAAGCTCATCCATGCGGACGATCCTGCGGGGAAGATGCAAGGATGAACGTGCGTCGGGCCGGCACTATCTACGTCAAGGAACTCGTCGACATTCTCCGCGATCATCGCACGCTCACTGCCATGATCGTAGCCCCCATCATCCTGTATCCACTCCTCATGCTCGGCGGCATTCAGGCGGCCAGCACGCAAAGCAAGGGCATCGAGGACGAGAAGATTACCGTCGGATTCGAGCACGAATGGCAGTGGGAACGCGTCATCAAGCCCATGCTCGTCGAGGAGCGTCGCATCATCGAGCGCATGCGCTCCCGGGCTGTTGCCAAGGAGGTAGCCGACGAGATTCCCGAGCCGCTCGGCGAGCACGTCGTGCCCAAGTGGATAGGGAACATCGAGGACGGTGTTCTGCAACACCTCGTCCATTGCGGGGTCAGCCTGCCGGATTCCGCCGAGGACGAGGGAGCCAACGCCATCTTCACCGCCGTCACCATCGTCGTGCAGAGCGACGAAGTCCGAAGCCAGATCGCCGGCAAGCGTCTCGCGCAGGCCCTCGAACGGGTGGGCCTCGATCGCCGCGACAAGAGCCTGCGCAGGCTGCGCGTCGACCCGCGCCTCATCGACCCGATTGGCATCGAGTACAAGCGGCTTGCCACGCCGGGGTCGGTCCTCGGGCTGATCTTGCCGTTCATCCTCGTGCTGATGACCGTCACCGGCGCCATCTACCCCGCCATCGATCTCACAGCCGGTGAACGCGAGCGTGGCACGCTGGAGTCGCTGATGGTCTGCCCCGTTCCGACGATCGATCTCATCGTCGGCAAGTTCATGGCGGTGACGACGATCGCCCTCATCGCGGCGGCGCTCAACATCGCGAGCGTGACGGCTACGGTGATGTTCGGCGGTTTGCAGGATGTACTTGCCAGAGATGCTTCGGGTGAGAGTCACGGGTTTCCATACTGGGCGTTGCCCGTCGTGCTGTTCACGCTGGTGCCGTTCGCCGTGCTGATGTCGGCCATCATGATTGCGGTGTGCGCCTTCGCCCGCACGTTCAAGGAAGCCCAGAACTACATCATGCCGGTCATCATGCTCGTGCTGGTCCCCGGCGGCATCGCGGCGCTTCCCGGCACGAAGCTCGAAGGCGTGATGATTGTCATGCCGGTGGCGAACATGGTGCTGCTCACGCGAGAGTTGCTCTCGGGCGTGAGCATTGCGGGCGCGACGTTCGCCACCGTACTTGTGTCCACCAGTTTCTACGCGGCTGTGGCGGTCGCGATCGCTGCGCAGGTCTTTGGTAAGGAGTCCGTGCTGTTTGCCGACTCGGTGTCCTTTCGCACGCTCATCTCGCGACGGCTCATTCGGCCGAGGCGATTCCCGTCGTTGTCTGGCGCCGGTTTGTACGCGGCGGTGCTCTTTCCGTTCTGGTTCTACGTGCAAAGCGCGATGCAGTCGGCCGGCGAGGACAGCACGGTCAGCGTTCTTCGGTGGACGGCGATCTGGATGCCGGTGTTCTTCGTGTTCGTGCCGCTGGCGATCGCGTTGTACTGGAAGCTCGACGTCGGGGACACGTTCCGCCTCGGGCCGTTCAGGGCACGCGCGATTGTGGGGGCTGTCTTGCTCGGTCTGACAGCGTGGGTGCCGGCGCACGAGTTGGTCGTGTTGCAGGATTGGCTGGTCCCGACGCCGGCCGGGTTGGCAGATTCGAACAAGGCGCTCGCCGCTGCGCTCGCGAGCATGTCGCCGGTGCTTGCGTTCTGCGTGATCGCTCTTGTGCCTGCGCTGTGCGAGGAGTTCTTCTTTCGCGGGTTTCTGCTTAGCGGTTTGCGCACGTCGTTTGGCAAGTGGGCGGCTATCTTGTGCGGGGCGGCTGCGTTCGGGGCGTTTCACTACTTCATCTTCCGGTTCCCGGTGACGGCGTCGCTCGGTGTTCTGCTGGGTTGGGTGTGTTGGCAGTCGCGGTCCATTTGGCCGGCTGTGGTGGTTCATGCACTGCACAATGGGACGGCTGTCTTGCTTGCGGTGCGGCCTTCAATCGCTTCGTGGATGGGTTTGCCCGAATCGGAGACTGCGACGCACCTGCCGATGCACGTTGTCTTGCCTGCGATCGCCGTGTTGGGATTGGGCATCTTGCTGTTGCGATCGATCCCGGATAGTGCCACGGAGTGACACTTTGTTACGCTCGCCATGCGGTTTGCTCGAACATGTCCGCGTGGCCTTCGAGGGCGAGGAGTCGCCGTTTCATGTCGACGCCGTCGGGGGCGCTGAAGCCGCCGAGCGTGCCGTCTGAGCGCACTACACGATGACAGGGCACGATGAGGGGGAAGCGATTGCCGGCCATTACGGTTCCGACCGCCCGCGCAGCGCGCGGGCTGCCGGCTGAGCGGGCAAGTTCGGAGTAGCTCACAGTTTCGCCATACGGAATGCGCCGGGCGGCTGCGATCACGGACGCTTCAAAGGCCGTCGTCTCGGACAAGTCCAATTCGACGTCAAACCCAATCGGCTGACCCGCGAAGAATGCCTTGACGGTGTCACCCAACCCCGACACAGCACCTCGCTCCGCCTTGGCCTCGGGCCACTCGTTACGGATCATCTCGCGCACTTCATCAGCCCGCCCGCCCGGCAGATACGTCCGCACAATCCCGCGCTCCGACGCCACCACGCCAAACGCCCCCCAACCCGTCGAAATGACCTCAAACCGAATCAGATGCACCATAATCCGAACCCTTCGCTTCCGAACATCCTAATCGCGCCTCGGGTGTGGGGCACTTCCCCAAGAATCGTGGCAACTCCCGAGCTTTGGTTCTCCGGCCGCAGCCCGATGCCTACCGAACACACCCGCTCAACAGCACCGAGACGTTGTGGTCAAGTTTGTTTGCCACGGCGAGATCGAGGTCTCCGTCGCCGTCCAAATCACCGACGGACACTGAGATCGACCCGCTCCCCGCACCGAATTGCACACTGTCGGCAAACGTACCGTCACCATGGTTCAGCAGGACGGACACGTTGTTGCTGGCTCCGTTCGCCGTGGCTATATCGAGGTCGCCGTCGCCGTCGATGTCGCCAATGCCTACCGACCGAGCCCGATCTCCCACGCGGTAGAGGGCTTGGTCGGCGAAGCTACCGTCGCCGTCGTTCAGCAACACGGAGACCGTGCCCGAATACGCGGGCCAGAACCCGGAGCTCACAACGGCGAGGTCGAGATCCCCGTCGGCGTCCAAATCGCCAACGGCCGCTGACCAAGGGCCGTCTCCAACGCCGTAGAGTACTTGGTCCGCGAAGGTGCCATCGCCATCGTTCAGCAGCACCGAGACATTGTCGCTGGCAATGTTCGCCACGGCGAGGTCGGAGTGGCCGTCAGCGTTCAGGTCGGCGATCACTACCGAGAAGGATGCGTCTCCGGTCGAGTAGGCCACCGCTTCGCCGAACGTTCCGGTACCGAGGTTTAGCAGCACCGAGACGTTGCCAGGGAAGGAAGCGTTTGCCGCAGCAAGGTCGAGATCTCCGTCGCCATCCACATCTCCGATGGCCACCGAGAAGGGATCCTCTCCGGCTAAGTAGTCTACATGATCGGCGAAGGTGCCATTCCCAGAGTTCAGCAACACGGACACGTTGTTGCCGAACTCGTTCGCGACAGCGACGTCGAGGTCTCCGTCACTGTCCAGGTCGCCGACGGCCACTGACCTAGGCTGATCTCCAGCCGGGTAGAGCACTCCGGGGGCGAAAGTGCCGTTGTCCAGGTTTCGCAGCACCGAGACGTTGTCGCTGTACTGGTTGGTGACGGCGAGGTCGAGATCCCCGTCGCCATCGAGGTCAGCAGCGGCCAGCGAGGTCGGACCATCCCCCGCTCCGTAGACCAAGTCGGCGGCGAAAGTGGCGCAGCCACGGTTCAACAGTACCGAGCCGTTATTGCTGTTGTAATTCGCGATGGCGAGATCGAGGTTGCCGTCGCCATCCAAGTCATCGATGGCCACGGCTCGAGCCCCGTCTCCCGCGGCGTATACCACTCCGTCCGCAAAGGTACCGTCGCCGTTGTTCGGCAGCACCGATACGTTGTCGGTCCCCCAGTTCGCGACGGTGAGATCAAGGTCCCCGTCGCTGTCCAGGTCCCCCATGGCCACTGCGTAGGAGGTGGCGCCGGGGTGATGGAATGTATTGTCGGCGAAGCTGTTATCGCCATTGTTGAGCAATACCGACACGCTGTGCCCGAGATTGCTTGTGATGGCAAGGTCGAGATCCCCGTCGCCATCCAAGTCACCCATTGCGCTCGAAATGGGCTGATTGACCACGGCGAAAAGCACACCTGCAGCGAACGTACCGTCGCCATGGTTCAGCAGTGTCGAGATGTCGTCAGTCCCATGGTTGGTGACGGCGAGGTCCAGGTCACCGTCACCGTTCAAGTCTCCCATAGCCACCGAGGTGGGGCTGCCTCCGTCGTCAAAGCGCGCATCGGTGCCAAAGGTG
>JAJDDU010000238.1 GCA_029260155.1 Phycisphaerae bacterium
CTCGGCCTCTTCGATGTCCACGAACATCGCATCATCCCCGAGGCTCAACTCGGCGATGCAGTCACTCAGCAATCGGTAAATCTGCTTGCGTTCCGATTCGCCGGCTCTGCTCAAGAAGGGGAACTGCGCGACGTTGCGTGCCAACCTGATGCGCGACGAAATCACAATGTCCGCGTACGGGCCATTGCCACATAGCCACTCGCCGACTTGTTGTGTCAGATCGTCAATCGTCACGACGATTCAGCCTCTTCGATACGGTCCCGCAGCTTCGCAGCGAGTTCGTAGTCTTCGATCTCGACGGCGTCCTGCATCTGCTTGCGCAGGCGTGCCGCCTTCGCATGCGCGGACGGCTCACCTCCGAGACGTCCCGGCACTTTTCCTACGTGGTGCGTGGCTCCGTCGTGAGCACGCTCGATCAATGCCCGTAGGGGACGCTCGAACACGTCGTAATCGCGCGGGCACCCCAACAATCCTTGGCTGCGAAACTCGCGAAAAGTCATGCCGCAGTCCGGGCAGACCATGTCCGTCTTTTCCTTCGTCCCCGAAGCCTGTTTGATGAATCCGTCGAGGATGGAGTTTATCGACTCGTGCTTCTGCACGGTGAACCCCTCCTCTCCTGCGCATCGTTCGCACAAGTGACGTTCTCGCTTCTCACCGTCCGGAGGAACGATGTCAAGCAAATGAACCGTCGCTTGTGACTTGTTGCAGCGTTGACACATCATCTTCGTGGACTCTACAGACCCCCAGCGCACCGCCTCTACTCCGCCACACTCTAGGGTCCACATTCCCTATCGTCAACTCGACCGGCTCTTCTGAAACCGGCGCATCAGGAACGTAAGAACGTCGCCCTGCACCCTGGTGCTTCCTCGACGGACACGCTCTTGAGCCGCAATCCCCAATCCGCGGACCGCGACAGTTCCCGATGGATGGTTGCGGCTACGTTCTCAGCTGACGGGCCGGCGTCGGCAAACCAGGCGTGATCGTTCAAATGCCTGTGGTGAAGGCTCCGCGTCACCTCGCCGAGCCTCTGTCGGACGTCTTCAAAGTCCGCGACAAATCCCAAGTCGTCCAACGCGTCAGCGAACACGCACGCGATGACACGCCAATCGTGCCCGTGAACCGGCTCGCGCGCGCCGTCCGCCATCAGCAATGAGTGAGTCGCAGAGAAGCCCGCTTCAACGGTGATTTCGTACATAGGTTTGGATCCAACTCGCACTGCGCTACCGCGCACATCATCATACGTCCATACCGGTCGCCAAATGTTAATACCGCGCAAGCCGATACTCAATTGAGTTGACCCGCGCGGTCGGCGCGCTAAGATCGAAATGGGCGTAACAGCAGTAACGCCCAAGCGACTCAACCCGCCGGTTATCACCCGGCTGCGGCGTCGCGACGCGAACATCAGGCGGAGTGGTCGGTTGGTTACCGACAATCACCCGAACTCCGCCACCAAGTTACCGATCGCTCGCGCGGTCAGGTCCCCGGCTCGAATAGCCTCGTATTCGAGGTGACGTCCGGTGCGTAGCGGGGAGCGACGCTCGGACAGCGCCCGGCCGGATCACAACCTGCCCGCGCGCGTTTCGTCTGCGCGTCGTCGACGCCATGCTATCAGCCTCTGTCACCCTGGGATCGCCCAACAGAGTATCTCATCCGGAACTCAGCAAGAGGACCATCCCCAGCATGTAGATCGCTGCCAGCAAGGCGGAATCCAGCCCGAATCGTCGTAAGATCGTCCGACGGCTCGCGTAGCTTAGCGAACCGACTACCACGCCGGTGAGCAGAATCGGCAGCACACCTGCGATCAGGCTCTGTGAGGGATTGAAATTCTCTCCCGCCATCAGAAGCCCATCTCCGCGGAACATTGAGGCCACTTTCAACATCGGAATCACGAAGATGTTGAACATATTGCTTCCGAAGATGTTGCCCAACGCCATGTCCAGGTTGCCCAAGCGGACCGCGGCTAGGCCGGTCGCGATTTCCGGCAGCGAGGTCGCTATGGCCAAGAACAGGAAACCCACGAACGTCGCGCCCAGCGAACCTCCGATCATCTCGATGGGATGGTCGGCCAACACATCGCCGGTGCGCGCCAGCCACCACGCGGATATGACCATAGCAGCCGACACCCCCGCGACTTTCAACATCAATCCAGGTGTGCGTTGCTTACGCGTGTCGGGCTTGGACGTGGTCGTAACTTGCTCAGCGCGAAACACCAGTCGCATGCAAACCACATAGCCAACGACAATGAGGATCATGACCGCGATTTCGCACGTGTTTGCAAACGCAGGGTTGGCCTGGAACTTGTCCACCAGCAGGATTCCCATCAGGACGAGCGACGTGAGAACAATCCCGAACGAGCTGCCCAGCGAGTGTGTGCCTCCCTTGCCGCTGAGGATCGACCCGCCGCCGATCGCCCAGTTCAGCACCACGATGAGAACGATGTTGAAGCTGCAGCTCCCGAAGATGGCCGAAAAGGCCATGTCGGTCTGACCCACCCAGGTGGCCGTTACCCCGCTCACGACTTCGGGTAGAGAGGTCACCGTCGCAAGCAACAGTGCGCCAACCCACGCGCCGCCAAGTCCGTACTCCTCCGCCACCGAGTCTGCCAGCTTCGCCAGACGTGAGCCTGCGAGGACGACCACCGCTCCGGCCAGAAAAATCTCCAAAAACAACGCCCAAGTGGGCAATCCCACCGAAAACCACCACTCGCTAATCACCCAGATACTCCCATGTTCACAACGCCGCGTCACCGAACCGGGGGGGATTATAGCCGCGGCACGCCGTTCGCGGCAGATCCCATAAGCGCCTTTGCGGGAAGCGAGGGCGCAAGCGTGTATCAAGGGGTACTGTAATTGTGGTCAAGAGGCGGCTTCGCGGTCACTTTGCCGCTGTCTCAACAACAATCCGCTTGACTCGTGAAACGCATCCTGATACAGTGCGCACGCAAGGTCGGCGGCGGACTAGGCGTTGGCTTTGTGCGAGGAATAGGCATAGAGAGAGAGAGCGACGCGCGACGAGTGATTGTCGGCGCGGGCGCTCTCTTTTTTTTGTGGAACTGCGGGTCCCACGGAGTTCTACCTCGCGTTTGTGTGGTGAATTGTTTGTGTGGTGTGCGGCATCGACTGCGACACGAAGTGAACGTCGTATCTGAGTCGTTTCGCACACCGCGCTTGTGGACGGACTTTCGAGGAGGAGATACATGATGAAACGAATGGCATTGGCGTTGTTGGTCATCGCGATTCCCGCGACGACGGCGATGGCGCAGGTCGAGATGTTTACGGGCCTTGACCTGTTCGAGGCGGCGGCATCCGACGCGGGGAAGATCCTCAAGGGCATTGAGGATTTCGAGGAAGGCATCGGGGCCTTCGCCGGTCCGCTTCCTGATCCGTTGGGCAGCGCGCCAAACGACGGGTTCCCGACCGGATTGGCGTTCGGCAACATCGAGTTGTCGTCGAACCTTCTGGGCATCAACGCCACGACCACTGCGCCTGGTGGCGGGATGGTCCTGTTGCCTAGCGACTTCGTCGGCAGCCACACGCAAGTCGTTGGCGCGATCACCTTCACCGATAGCACGGACATCATGTTCCCCGATGGCGACAAGACGGCCGTCGGATTCAACGTGCTCACCAATGGCGGGCCGGATGTTCAGGTTTCGGTGTTCGACATGAGCGGTGCGCAGGTGTTCCAGGATGTCGTCACGGCGAACAACAACGACACCTCTTTCGTCGGGTTCGTGTCCAGTGGCGCCATCGGCCGCATCAACGTTGCGGACCTGGGTGACCGCGGCGAGCTCGTGGACAACATCCGCATGTACCAGGTTCCCGAGCCGGGCACGATGGGCCTGCTGGCGTTCGCTGGTTTGGCGATGCTGCGTCGTCGCCGCTAGATCCAAACGCGTCTTTCTTGTAAGAGACGTGGGTTGAATAGCTAATAATGGGCGGACCGGTCCTTGTCACGGATCGGTTCGCCCTTCTTCTTATTACTCTGCGCGGAAGAACCGGGCATTGGTCCCGCCTGGGCCGACGGCGAGACGCACTTTCCGACCGCAGCGCGGGCACCAGCCAACATAGGCACCCCCGGCGAGATTCTTGTACACGCGGGAATAGACATCGCAGCAATCGAATTGGATGCCCAGCCAGCGTTTCCCGGTCGCGCTTGACGCCGTGCCCTCATCGCCCGCACGTACGTCGAGATTCTCGCCCGGCCGCTCATCCATGATCGTAGTATCGACCGGCTGAGACGATTCGCTAAGCGCGATCCGCCAGGTTGGCTTCAATCCGGGTGAGAGTTTTCGAGGACTTGCCGATCAGTCGGTCGATTTCAGCGTCGGTTTCACGCTTGCTGTTGCCTTCTTCGAGAAGGGCGGTGTTCACGCGGACCATGTAGGATGCCGCCCGAACCGAGGCGGCGGCGAGCGTCGCGGCAACGCCCAGGTCGCTGAGCAGATATCGTCCGGCGACGGGCAGCAAGCGTTCCATGATGTGGAGCGACTCGGAGGCGACGGCGGCGATTTCAAGGGGGACGCTGACGGCGACGCCCAACGCGGCATCGCGATCGGCGGCCGTCGAAGGGTCTTCCTTGGCGCACTTGGTAGCAGCTGTGAGGGCCAAGTAGGCACGGGCGTCCTCGTCAACCAACCCGCGAAGCACGTGGTCAAGGCGTTCAAGTTGGGCGAGCAGAGATTGCACCGACGCGACCGTCTCGGCGTCCGCATTCCGCCCGGGCGAATAGGCCGCCACCATGCGGGCCATCGCGCACGCGAGCGCACCCATTGCGGCCGTCACGCCACCGCCGCCCGGCGTCGGCTTCTTGGCGGCCACTGCGTCGAGAAACACGTTTAGATCCCCCGAACAGGCGGCCGTCATTTCTTGGCACCAGTCTTTCGTTTCTCTGCGGAGGTGAGCGCGGACTCGACAGTTCGAAGCAGCTCGAAGTCGTCCACGTTGCCTGCGCTGCGTATGTCGCCGGCGGTCCGGGCGAGATCCTCAAAGCGATCGATGTCGTACCAAGGGGCGATTTCGCTGACGGAAAAGCCGAGCGACCTTGCTTGTGCGACGGCCTGATGGGCTGTCCGATCGGTGCTCCACTCGACTCCTCTGAAGAGGTCGTCGTGCAGGCGCTTCAGGGCGAGCAAGTAGAATCCGCCGTCATCGCACGGTCCGATAGCGAGGTCGGAGCTACCCAGCGCGTCACGGGCATCGATCAGGCGCTGCTCCGGAATTGTTGGGCTGTCGCTACCGATGATCATCACTTCGGTTGCTCCGGCGTCGAACGAAGAACCTGCCGCGCGGGCGAGACGCTCGCCGAGGTCACCGTCGCCCTGTTGCAATAGTGGGATATACGGTCCGACCAATGCTCGGAATTGCTCTTCGGAGTCATCCGGCGAGACGACCAGTGTGGGCCGAACGGGCCAAACGCGAAACGCCCGTTCGCAGAGCAGGCGGATGCAGGCCCGCTGGACGTCGGCAGCCTCGTCCGCATTGAGCGGCGGACAGAGGCGCGTCATCACCTCCCCGGGCGTCGGGTACTTCGCGAAGATCAACAGGTGCGTCGTGGCCACGCCGATAGCCTACGCATCGCACACTTGGGGTCAAGAGGACGGGCACCTAGTGTAGTGTTTCAGAATTGAGGAATTTTACGGTTTTCTTGCGGGTTTCGTCCTCTGGAAGGAGGATGAGAC
>JAJDDU010000239.1 GCA_029260155.1 Phycisphaerae bacterium
GATCCGACGCGTGCTCCACAAGAATCATGCGGCCGACATCGTGTAGCATGCCCCACAGGAAATAGTCATCGACGTTCTTTGTTTGGCGAGCCTTGGCAAGCGCTGAGGCCACCAGCCCACAGGCGATCGAGTGTTCCCAAAACAAATGTGGGTCAACATGCTTCGCTGCAGCGCCCTCGAACTGCTCGAACACTCCCAGTGTCATGACCAGAGAGCGTACCTCCTGAACGCCGATGCGCTGTACGGCTTCCTTGACGCTGTCCACGAGGTGACCGCGTGAGTACGCCGAGCTGTTGGCCAGTTTGAGTAGCCGGATACACAACGCCTGATCGTTGCAGACGGCCTTCGCTACGTCGTCGGCGCAGCAGCCCGCGCTTCCCGTAACGGCGATCACATTGTGCACCGTCGGCCCGAGCGGTCTCAACGCTAGGCCGTCGTTTACCAGTCTCAGCAAATCGGCTTTGGTAATCACCGGCACTAGATCCTTGACGGACCCGGCGATGGCTGGCGGCTCCGTGTGGCCCGAAGCTGTCGTGGAGCGATGAGGATTCCGGCCCTGCCGGACCGTTGAGGCCGACTTCGGCGATCGCGATGCGGCGGACGCTGCCGAGGGTCGTTCCTCGATGCTAGATTTCTGGTGGCGATTGTCTGCACGGCCTTCTATCGTCTGGGTGCCGACGCTCGCGGTTGACGCGACCGGCATGCCCGCCAGGCAGCCCTCAACACGCGTGAGTAATCCCTCAAGCGAAAACTGCGATTTCAGGAGGTATCCTTGCACGCCGTGCTCGGCGGCCTGCTTGACGACATCCATCTCCGCCCGATCCGTAAGCAAAACTACCGGAAGTTCCCGCAAACTCGGGTTACGGCGAATGGTCCGAAGTACGGCAAGTCCGTCGAGTCCCGGCATGTTGACGTCGAGGAGGACGAGATCGGGGGTCTGTTCCTGCAAGACAGTGAGAGCCTCGGCCCCATCTGCGGCGCAGATTATGTCGTAGCCGTGTTGTCCAAGGGCCTCGGCAATTGGCTCGCGGCAGATGGCCATGTCATCGACAACTAGAATAACGCTCATAGTACGACCTCTCGCAGGTGTTTCCTATCTGAGTTGTATCTGAACAGTCGCTGACACGGTCTTGACTTCTTCGGGAATCGCCGCCCTATTCCGAACATCTATGAATTCCCCCTGCTTCTGTCGGAGCATCCTGACGATGTCGGCGTTGACAGGCACGTATCAATGCGCTCCAACAGGGTGTCGACCGAAAAGTTCTTCTTTGACAAATACGCCTGAGGACCGTGCTGCGCAGCCTCAGTGATTGGCTCCCGATCCGTGCGATCGGTGAGCACGATGACCGGAATCTCCCTGCGTTCCGGGCCGCGCCGCATGGCCTCCGAAACCTCGAGACCATCCACATCCGGCATATTGACGTCTAGAATGACGAGGTGAGTTCTCTGTTCACTTAGGACTCCTAACGCCTCCGCCCCGTCGGCCGCGCACCTGACCACGTGGCCATGACACCGAAGCACTTCGGCTATCGGCTCTCGACACATTGCCATATCATCAACGACTAGGATGTTGCTCATGTCACGAACCTGTCTTGCGTCTTGCGACGCCCGGGTTTGCACCAAGAAGCTGTTTACGTTGCTGCCACCATCTCGATCTCTGAGAATCGGTCGCGAACCTTCAGGAATCCTTCTTCATTCTGCAGGAATGCCTCGACCACTTCGGGGTCAAAGTGTTTGCCCGCTTCGTCGAGGATCATGCTCCGTGCGACATCGTGGGAAAACGCATGCTTGTAAACACGCTTGGATGTGAGCGCGTCGTACACGTCTGCGAGGGCAACGACGCGCCCACAGAGCGGAATGTCCTCTCCGATGAGTCCTGACGGATAACCCGAGCCGTCGAAACGCTCGTGATGCGTCAGAGCTATGTCTCTCGCCAGACGCAGGAACCCGACCCCGGGGTGCTGTTGGACAGCCGCGTCGAGCGTGTCCGCGCCGATCGTCGCGTGGGTCTTCATGATCTCAAACTCACGGTCACTTAGGCGGCCGGGCTTGAGCAAGACGCTGTCCGGGATGCCGACTTTTCCAATGTCGTGCAGCGAACTGGTCAAGTAGATCAGTCGGGCGAAGTCCGGGCTGACCTGCTCCCGGAACTTTGCCATCGTGGGGACATGTCGCGCGATTATGCTTGAGTAGTTCCGCATTCTCTCGAGGTGTTCTCCGGTTTCCGGATCCCGCGACTCGGCAAGTTTGGCCATGGCAAAGATGGCGACGTCACGGGTTTCGAGGGACAAAATCCGTTCGCCGGCTCGGACACGCACCCTGAGTTCTGCAGGATCAAACGGCTTCGTCAAGAAATCATCGGCCCCGGCGGACAAGCCCTCCACGATGTCCGCGCTCGCGTCCCGCGACGTGAGAAGAATGATGTAGATGTAGCCGCCGAACTCCCCGCTGCGAACCTGTCGGCAGAGCTCCAGGCCGTCCATCTGCGGCATGACCCAGTCCGAGATGGCCAGCCGACAGGAGCCGCCGTCAAGAGTCTCCAAAGCCTCCTGCCCGTTGCGAGCGATGACCGGCTCGTGACCGGCCTCGGTGAGCGCGAAGCTCAGCGCCTCCAGTGCCAAGTCGTCATCGTCAACGACCAGTATTCGCATGTTGCGTCTCCACACTGTCCAATCGACTTGGACCACATTCGAGACAACGTTTCAGCTCGATGCCCAATTCGCCCAAGCACACCTCCGCATCGCTCAGGTCACCGGCACGTCCCATCTCCTCCAATCGGGCGGCGACCTCGCGGAACGCGTCAGCCGAAACATACGACGCGGCTCCTTTCAGTCCATGCGCGAGACGCGTAGCCTCCTCCACATCACTCGCGGCGACCGCTTGTTCAAGTTTCTCAAGATCGCAAGGTGCCTGGCGGCAGAACATCGGAATCAGCTTATCGGCGAAAGCCGTGTTTCCGCCCCATCGCTTGAGCAGCGCATCCGTATCGAACGGCGGACGCACATCGACCGGGCTGCGTTCCACACTATCCATTGTGGGTTCGGTCTTCGGCTGTGGTTCGTCCGAAACTGCGCACGATGCTCCGTCCCCTGAGGAGAGGTGTTTCTCGATGACCTCGACAAGCCGGTCGGGATCAAGCGGTTTCGTGAGATAATCGTCCATACCGGACTCAAGACAACGCTCGCGATCACCCTTGATCGCATTGGCGGTCAGCGCGATGATCGACATCCTGCCCTTTGCCCCTCTGGAGAGCGTACCGTCCTTCTCATGGCGCCTTATGGCCCGGGTGGCCTCGAATCCATCCATCTCCGGCATCTGGCAGTCCATGAG
>JAJDDU010000240.1 GCA_029260155.1 Phycisphaerae bacterium
CATAGCCTTGCCCCTGGCCGGTGACGAGAATGCAACACCGTCTCGACTCGCGCCGCCCAATGACCAAGCGACGGATAGTGGTTCGTGACGTCGCACATGAAGTCCGCGCGGACATCGACGTGTTTTCGGACCGGCACGCACATAGCGACGGTCTTACGGCGATGCGGTTTATTCTGTGAAAACGGAGAAATTAGTCCATTTTTTGCAGGAATTTGTCGTGGGTCTGTTGTATTCTGGCCGTATTGTCTAGAATAGCTGTTGCGCCAGGGACGCGGCGTGGAGCCAAACCGCGTGTTTCACCGGTTTTGCGGAAACGGGCACCGGTCGCCTCGGTGTCACGGCTTGGGACGCGTGTGGCATCCATGGTGAGTGAGAAGGGCAAAGTCAAGGTGGGTTGGAGTGATATGCTGGTTGAGTTTAGCGTAGAGAACTTCCTGTCGTTCCGCGATAGGGTCACGTTGAGTACGGTCGCGGCCAACGATAAGGCGCTGCGCGGGAATGTTCTTGAATCCGTCCACGGAACGCGATTGAATCTGCTCAAGAGCGTGGCGGTGTACGGGCCGAATGCGTCGGGCAAGAGCAACCTCTTGCGTGCCCTCGCGTTCATGAGGTCGTTCGTTCTGAACTCGTCGCAGCGGACGGGTGAGGACAGCGGGGTTCCGGTCGTACCTTTCAAGCTCGACGAACGGTGCCACGCCAAGCCTAGCACGTTTGAGGTTGTGTTCATCGCGCAGGGGATTCGGTTCGTCTATGGATTCTCCGTTGATTCGGACATCGTCCGCGAAGAGTGGTTGAGTAGCTACCCTCGCGGGCAGCAACGCATGCTCTTTGAACGCCGGTATGACGCGAAGGCCAGACGCGCGGAAGTCGATTTTGGGCCGAGTTGGAAGGGACGCAAACGTGCTCTCGAGGAGGTCACTCGCTCGAACGCCCTGTTGCTTTCGGTGTCCGCGCAATTCAACCACGAGCAAGCACAAAGGGTCTACGAGTGGTTCTCGAAAACGCTGTTGCGTGTGTCGTGGTTTCCCGAAAGGGGTGAGGAACGGGAATACACATGTTCCACTGCGTACGAGCAGGCTGCGCGTCGAGAAGACTATCTCAGGTTCCTGCAACAGGGCGATCCTGGAATCACCGCCTACGCGGTTGACAAGAAACCGCTCGAGAAATCGCACGTTCCAGACGCTGTGAAACAAGCGCTGACTCGTGACTTCGCCAAGGATATCCACGTCTTTGAGGTAGATACGGTCCATGCCGGAGTCGATACGGCAGGCGATCACGTTGATGTGGCATTCGGGATTGACAAGGAGTCCGACGGGACACAGAAACTGTTCGCCCTGTCGGGTCCGTGGGAGCATGTACTGAGGAATGGGTGTGTTCTGTTCGTAGACGAACTCGACGTACGCCTGCACCCGCTTCTGACTCGGTGGTTGATCGAGCTCTTTCACGGAGATCAGACAAACCCCAATGGTGCTCAACTGTTCCTCACCACGCACGACAGCAGCCTGCTCAGCCGCAAGGTAGCGGGCCAACCTCTGTTTCGTCGCGACCAAGTCTGGTGCACTCAGAAGGATCTCGATGGGGCTACTTCGCTGTACAGTATTTGGGACTTCAAAGGGGCGAGAAAGGACGAGGATCTCGAACGCGGGTATCTGGCGGGACGATATGGTGCGGTGCCGTTTCCAGAGAGCTCTGCGGGATGAGCAGGGGCACGAAAGGTACGGACAAGCGTCGAAACGCTCAATCTCTGAAGCGGCGTCCGCCAAGACTTGCCCCAAGTCCGTATGTCCTCATCGTGTGTGAAGGTGCCAAGACCGAGCCGAAGTACTTTCACTCCATCCGACGTGGACGGAGGTTGAGCCCGGAGCTTTTCACAATCGTGCCTGGCGACGAGTGTGGATCGCATCCGACGTGCGTAGTTGAGTACGCGAAGAAACGCGCAAGACAGGCAAGGCAAGGCGGCACGCCGTACGACCAGATATGGTGCGTATTCGACAGAGACCAACACGAACGAATCGAGGACGCCTTTGCCAAGGCAAGAGCCGCGAAGGTTAGGGTCGCGTTCTCGCATCCCTGCTTCGAGTTGTGGTACTTGCTTCATTTTCAGGATCAGAACGCGTGGATTGAGCGAGACGAGGTCACGCGGACTCTGAGGACTCACATACCTGGTTACGACAAGGCGTCAGATGTCTATGGCGTGCTCATGGACGGGCAGGCTTGCGCACTGGAGCGTGCTGCGAGGCTGGACTCTCAGCATTCGAACGTTCAGGGGATTCCGTCAAACCCCTCAACGACCGTCTACGATCTGGTTAACTATCTCAATGGCATTGGCCAGGCTCAACAGTTCCAAAGCTAGACTTGGAGTTCGGTGGACACGCGCTCTGATTCAGAGTCGACAGGGGGACGCAGCTGGTTTTGGGAATCATTCGGGACAGAGTCGAGGCGATTGTGCGGGGATGATTCGACGGCACCAGAAGCGTTGGGGGCGTGTAGATACGAATGACGACACCTGGAACCGGCTAGTAACGATAACGTCCGAGGAGGACATTCTCACCATCGCGGCCTACACATACGACGTTCGCCGGCCCAGGCGCCCCAAACCGGTAGCCGCGATGCTCCTGTCGCATGATAGCTCGTGCCCTTCCTCCGAAGCTGTCATGTACGCGGCGAATGACGCATCCGACCCGCGTACCGTTGGCGTGGGCGGCTGCATCTGCTACCCTATGGGTCGCGTATGACTTGGCGTTGCATGGAGAGTTTCTGTGGACTACCCGGCCGAAGGGCAACCGAATATCGAAACCTGCGTTGCGCTGACCCGCGAACTCGAATCGCTGGCGGCAGAAGCGTACGAGTTGCTGCAAACGGCGCGTGGGCGACGGAGGTTTGACTTGCACACCCGCGGCGGTTGGCTTGAACTCCAAGAGTCGTTGCTGTTGGAGCGATTTACCAAGCACATGCCGGCTGAATCGATGACGCGATTGGGCACGATGTGTGCCCGCTGGCTGCACCGCTATCACCACTTGGTGTTCGTAGCATCGACGCGCCCGGTATGGAACAGCTGAGAGCGACTGTCGATTGAGGCGAAACGGGTGAGTGTCGGCGACGAGAGAACCCACCAGTGGATCGATGCTGCGCGGCGCGACTGGCGCGTCGAGACCGCGCCCGGTCACCTCCTGCTTCACGGCGACCAAGAAACCGTCGACATTCCCGAGTGCGATTGGATCTCCGATGTGTCAGCGCTTCCGCACGGCAGTTGTTACATCGTACGCATCGCCACGCGCGAACGAGAGGTCGGCTTCGTCGTCTCGGCCGAGCAGGCTGAGCCGGTGCTTCGCCATGTAGGCCAATGGCACGGAGTCGGCGAGCCGGTCCTCGACGAAATCGTCGAGGACGACGCGCCCGAGCGACCGCTGATGTGGCCGAAGGTGTCGCCGCTCGCCGTGTGGGCGGTCATCTGTTCGTCCATGGTGTTCGTGCCGATTTTGGGGTTGCTGCCGGCGGTGGGTACGGTTGTGTTGTTGGTCCTCCATCGCAAGCGGGTCCGGCGATCACGGGCGTGGTCGCACTCGCGCGCGTTGTGTCGGGTCGCCTTCGTTTTCTTGGTAAGTGGCCTTGGCGTCGAGGTGATTGTGGCCGCAGGCTGTTTGTCGAACTGGCGTGCGAACGGCGACTCCTTTGATCGTGTTGTCGGGCAAGTGCAGCCCATCCCCAACGCTGCTTGTCACGGAATTCGAACGCTGCCGGCGACCGCATCTTTGCTCGCCGCCGAGCCGTTTTGGAAGCGCGAAATCGACTGGGCGTTGCTGGCTGGCGGCCTGTTCGTGGTCATCATGTCGCTCAGTGTTCACGAAGCCGCGCACGCGATTTCGGCCTGGTGGCTGGGGGACGACTTCGCGAGGAGGTTGGGACGCGTGACGCTCAACCCCAGGGCGCACATCGATCCGGTCGGAACGATCCTACTGCCGATGATTCTCTTCATTTCCGGCGCCGGCGTGTTCGGTTGGGCAAGGCCAGTGCCGGTGCAGGTCGACCGTGTACCACGTCCGCGCCGTGCGCACATTCTGATTTCAATCGCCGGGCCTGGATCTAACCTGTTGCTCGCGTCCGCTTCGTTGGCGTTGCTGCTTACGATCGGATGTTGCGTCGGTTTTGCATTTCCAGAGTCGTCCGTCAGTGGGTTGGGCATCGCTCCGGAGTCGGGCGTGTTCAGCGGCGTGCGTGCGTCGGGGTTTCCGCTGGCGGCGGTCTTCGCGGCCGTGTGCACCATCCTGAAATTGAGTTTTCTCGTGAACGTCTTTCTGGCAATGTTCAACTTGATTCCCATTCCGCCGCTGGACGGTTCGTGGGTCTTGCAGAACCTCTTTCCGTTCACGCTCGGGCCGATCTACGAGCGTATCCGTCCCTACGGGTTGTTTCTGTTCCTGGGCCTGATGTACACGGGCATCTTGGAGTACTTGCTTCTTCCCGCGCTGTTTGGTGTCATCCCAGGTCTGCTCCTGTTGGAAGCGGCCTTGCCCTTCTAGCGGCACTCGGAGCGGCTGTGGCCCGTGACCGATTTGGTGGACTCTGTCCGCGTGTGTTGTGACCACAGGCAGGAATCGAGAAAGTAAAGCAAAACTAGCAGATGGCCTTGTTTGGTCATTCCGGTGTGCGCGCGGTGACGCGGAATACCTACTTCGGTGCTGAAATCGACGTCTTGGGGTGTTTCGAGTTGGGTTCGTTCTGCGCATGACGCTTGATGCTCTGACGCGGGCCCTCAGTTTTTGGTGCTCGACCCTTGGTGAGGGGAGAGTACGCATTCCGTCGGGTTCTGCGCGCAGCGTCCCCGCATGGTAATAACTACAGGTCTGGCTGTGCCTCGTGAGAATTGAACAGATCGCCCGTTTTCGGGGTCATGGGACGGTCTTCGGCACGCAGTGGTGTTGCCGCTTGGCACTCGGGTGAAGAAGCACGTCCCCGGTGGCGCGCATTGCTGCAACCAAGATCGTTTCGCTTGAATCGAGCGGTTCGTTAGGATACGATTAAGGCCTGGAATCTGATATCTTACGGATATCGGTCTTGGAATCGGTAAAGGGTATCACTAACCCGACTTAATCCGGAGGGGAGAACAATGCCGCATAGGACAGCATCCGCGCTCGCTACGCTCACTTTCGTCGCAACGGTATCGACTGCCGAGCTCCACGCTGCCACGATCACCGGGATCGTGCGTGACCAGGACACGAACGCCGTCGTGGAGGGCGCGATTGTGACGCTCCAGGCAACGACGGATCGTGCGACGACGGCTCCTGATGGTTCCTACACGCTTGACGTGACGGCCGGGACAGGGCTCAAGGTTGTCGCCGCGAAGAAAGGCTACTACAACGAGTTACTCCTTAGCGATGCCCCGGCCTCGGGCGTCGATTTTCTCATCGAAGCCATACCCCAAGACGACGACCCTACTTTCGTGTTCGCTGACCCGGCGACGTCCTGTAATTTCTGTCACCCTGACCAATTCAATCAGTGGAACGGCTCGCCGATGGCCAAGGCTGGGGTCAATACATGGGTGGATGATATCTACAGCGGACTCGGAACTCCAGGTGGTATGGGTGGGTTTGTGTATCTGCGTGATTCGGTCCAAGCGGCAGCCAACCCCGAGTCGGAGTGCGCTGCCTGCCACCAACCCGAACTGTGGATCGAAACGAATTTCGTGGCGTTGACCGACCCGACTCAGCCGATTCCGCCCACGGTTGCTCACGGTATCTCGTGCGACGTCTGTCACAAGATCGCCGATATCGATGTTATTGCACACGCCAACTTTCCAGGCATTTTCCCTGGTGCTGTGACGTTTACGCGTCCCACGTCGGCTTCCGGTCCGGTGATGTACGGCGCTCTGGGCGACGCTGACTTTACCCTGCCGGGTTCGATGCGGCCTGCGTATCAGCCGCAACTTGGCGCCGAAGTGTGCGCTGCCTGCCATCAGGACGCAGCCGATCCGGACTTGAACCACACCTACAACGGCGTGATTTCGGAACCGACGTACCTCGAGTGGGTGGTCACACCTTACGCAGATCCGAAGTCGCCGCTGTACGCCACCTGCGTCGACTGTCACATGCCGGCGTTTGGTGCCACGACGGCGTGCAGCATTCCAGGGTCGCCCATGCGGGATTCCGACACGATCCGCTCGCACGCGATTCTCGGAACGACCCCAGAGTTCCTGGAAAACGCCGTGGAACTTGACATGCAAACGCAAGTCGTGGGAAGCGAAGTTCAGGTGGACGTATCGATCACGAACTCGTTGACAGGCCACCAAGTGCCCACGGGGGTCACCGTCCGCAACATGATCCTGCTCGTCGAGGCGTGGCGGGAGGAAGACGGCGTGGCGCTCGCGCATACCGGTAGCCAAGTGATCCACGATCTCGGCGGGATCGGCGACCCGGCGTCGGGATACTATGCCGGTTTGGCCGGGAAGTTTTACGCGAAGGTGAACCACGACGCAGTGGGCAACGGGCCGACGTTTTTTACGGATGCCACGGGGATCCAGTTCGACAGCCGCATCGCTGCACTGGATAGCGATGACACGAATTACACGTTTGAGCTTCCCCTCGAAGGAGGTACTGTACACGTTCGTTCGAGGCTGATCTATCGTCGTGCCTTCCGTTTCCTTGTGGACGCCAAGAACTGGACCGAGGATGGCCACGGGAACCCGTTGGAAGATGTCGCCGCGCCGCACTTCGGACACCTGATGGAGTCGCAGGAAGACGTCTTTCTGACCGGCTCCATTCCGACACTTTCTCAGTGGAGTGTCACAGTCATGGCACTGCTTCTCGCGATTTGCGGGACGGTCGTCTTCGGCCGGGCGCGAGGATCGCAATGGGTCGACTGACGACCGGCCAACATAGGTGAGGTTGGACGCTGCGTGTTTCGTTGTGTTGGTAGCTTGTCGGTCCTTGCCGCCGGATCAATCGAACGTTGCGCGGGTCGACATAGTTTGGCCGGCTGGAATCAACGACGTGTGTGATTCGACACCTGCAACACACATTGCATACTTGACGCATGGCAGAGGGCGCTTGAGCAGCGACGCTGCTCAAGCGAAGGTGTCGACGTGGCCGTCCTCCCCGATGGCGTTGTGGGCGGTGTGATCTAGTTGTCCGGTAACGGATTCTGCCGGGGCGACTGATTCGAGCAGTGCCACGACCGCCTGGCCTTCGGCTTTTTGCGCATTTTGCGCGAGGTTCAGCCCGGCGATGCTCGCGTTCTGACGAGCACTCGCCGCCGCCAAACTCGCGCTACCGCCCACGTGTCCCACAGTCATAATCGTGACTCCTGTTGGGTTCTGGCTCGCCGCTGTAAATGGTGTATACGCCGAGCACTCATTGGAGAGTTACCCCGCACTGCGTGTTCATCGGTTGAGAGAGGGCGTGAGGTTGGTTCGAGCGACGTGGCGATAACATCGCTCGTTGATCCGTCGGTGTGCCGTGGTTATGGGCTCGGGGACCGAAGGAGAGTTGCGGGGATACACACTCCTGCACGAGTTTCCATCTGGTGGCTGTCGGGCGATTTTGCGTGAAGTTGTCGGATCGGTGGGTATTGTAGTTTGACCGCAAGTTTTGTAGCGGTGGGGCGTTTAACTTCCCGGGTGAGGCGAATTGGGAATCTGGGCTGATGATGATACGAGGGCGGGGGTCTTGATGCCGCGGTCTGAAGACCAGGAACTGTTGCTGCGAGCAGGAAAGGGCGATCGAGGAGCGTTCGGGCTGCTGGTTGAACGGCATCATGAGGCTGTCGTGCGATTCTGCTATCGGTTTCTGGGGCGTGTTGGCTGCGACGCGGCGGAGGACTTGGCGCAGGACGTTTTTCTCAGCGCATTTAAGGCTGCTCCGTACTATCAACCGCAGGCTGCGGTTCGCACTTGGCTGTTTCGGCTGGCCACGAATGCGTGTTTGAATCAGCGGCGGAAATGGCGGGTGCGTCGAGTGATCGGGCTCGGTGGGAGCGAGCGGATGGAGGATGTTGCGATGGATGATTCGGGAGCGGATGCGTCGGCTTTGCGGAATGAGAAGGGGGCTTCGGTTCGGGCGGCTGTCGGCGGTCTTCCGGGAGGGCAGCGGGCGGCGATCGTTCTGCGTCATTACCACGATTTTTCGTACACGGAGATAGCGGACGTTCTGGACACGTCGGTGTCAGCCGTGGAATCGCTTCTTTTTCGGGCGCGACGCAAGCTGCGAAGTCAGCTTCCAGCATTTGAAATCGGGAATTCGCCGCAAGTTTCGGCGGACTTGCGTGCTGAACCTTTCTGACGCACGAGGGATGTTTGGTATGAGATGTCGGAAGGCACAGAAATTGATCGCGGTCCGGGTTGACCGGGCGTTGAGCGAGACGCTTGAAGAGCAGGTGACGCGGCACTTGGCTGATTGCCGGGCTTGTGGCGACGTTTCCGCTCAGACGGGACGTCTCGGTCGGGAGCTTGATACGTATTCGACTCCGCCGATTCGTGGGGGCTTTACCGAACGGCTGATGTCGCGTTTGGATGAGCCGCGGGTGGCGGTGACTGTCTCGCCGTGGTGGGCGGCGGTTCTGCGACCTGCTCCGGTTGTTTTGGGTGCGGCTGCGTTCGCGTGTGGGGTGGTTGTCCCGCTGCTCGGCAATGGGGGATCACAGATTGCGGTTCCTTTGGGTCGGGAAGTAGCGGGCGGTTCGGCGGGGCAGCTGGCGAGTGCGCTGGCCGAGGATTCGGTCGAGGCGCGTTTGCTCGAGCTGTTGCCGTCGGTGGAGGAGTAGCGGATGTTGTCTGGACGAGTTAATTCGCACGTGCTGTGGTTGGTGTTGGTCGTTTCCCTGTGCTTTAACGCGGGGGTTGGGGCGACGTTTGGCGTTCGTGGTTACCGGCGGTTTGTCGGGCCGCATGAGTCGCCGCATCACAACGGGCGATTCGGCTTTGTGGAGGATCTTGATCTGACCGCCGACCAGGCGGAGCAGATGGAGTCCGCCAAGGGTGAAATGACTTCGCGACATCGCGAATTGCGACGTGAGATCGGTACCGAGCACGCGAAACTGGCTGAGCTGATGTCGTCTCCCGAGCTCGACCATGCGGCGATCGACGCGCAGCTAGCGGCAATCGGCGGACTTCGGTCGGCCGCACAGAAACAGCTGGTTGACCACTTTTTGGATATTAAGGAACGGGTGCTCCAGCCTGAGCAACGGCAGGTCTTCGACGAACACATTCGGAATGTTTTTTCTCGGGGCGGTCGCGGACTCAAAGGGCTGCGCGGGGGTGCGGAGCGATCGCGCCGTCACGGAGGGCGAGCGCGCACGCAGTCTGGCGACTGCGATAACTAGAGTTACTAGAACCACAATCAGGAGTTTTTGAGATGAAAGTGTACCGGTATTTGACGTTGTCGACGGCGCTGCTGTTGGCGCCGGCGGTGTCGCATCACGCCATGGCTGAGGACACCGACAGCACGGAGGCGTTTCAGGTTCGCCAGGCGGCGTTGCTTGAGATGTTCGCTGATGAGGGAATCGATGCGAATGAAGACGGTGCGTTGTCGCGGCGGGAGATTGGTGCCTTTTTCGGCGTGGAGGGTCGTAAAGCGGGTGCGCGAGGTCGTGGCCATGGCATGCACAAGGGGCGTGGGAAACCGGGCATGATGCGTGGGCATGGTCCGCATGGTGACTCTGTTGGCGGCATTCTGCGTCATATGGAGCGTCTCGATGCGGAAACAGCGCCTGCGCGTTTCCCGTTGGAGCGGCATCTGGAGGCCGATGTTGACGGTGACGGTGTGCTCAGTGACGCCGAGTGGAGTGCGTTTGCGGTTGTGGCGCGCGAGCGCTTTCTCGGAGAACTGTTGAACGTCGCGCCGGAGGCCGATGCCAACGAGGACGGGGCGATCGATGAGGCGGAGTTGTTGCAATTGCGATCGGACCACGCTGAGCGCGTTCGGGCGCACGTGATTGAGCGTCGTCCGGAGGCTGACATTGATGGTGACGGTGTGCTTTCGGATGAGGAATGGGCGTCGGTCAAGGGGAGCCACCCCAAGGGTGTGGGTTGCGGTAAGCACCGAGGCGGTGGCCATGGCGGTGGCTGCGGCAAGCGTTAGTTTGTGATCGCGCTTTCCCGCCGCCGTCGTGGCGGCGGGGAAGCGCATTTTTTGTGGCTCGTTGGAGGCAATCGTGATGATCGACTTCCGGGATGTTTCGCGCAGGCAATGGGCCATCGGCGCGGGTGTCGTGTTGGTTTCGGTGGCGGGGGTTTGGGCTGTTGCCGGTGGG
>JAJDDU010000025.1 GCA_029260155.1 Phycisphaerae bacterium
AATCGGGGAATTCATTGGCGGTTGCGGTGGCGGGCGTTACAATTCAAGTGTCAGCACCTGGGAAACCCAGGAGTGCGAATCCCGTGAACGGCGGGACAACATGGAGGTCGCGTCGGTTTGGGGCGGAACCTGCGACCTGAACCGGGCTGAACGGCTGTCCCCCGAGGGGCGGCAGGAGAGCGCAGACGTTGGAAACGCCCGCACCAAGAGAGTCCCCGCGCTTCACCCTTCACATCCACGATACGAAAAACGACAAGCGTCAATCAGCGCGTGTGCGCCGGACTGTGACCCTGATCGGGTCGCGTGAGGGGTGCCGCATTCGCACGGATTCGTCGAAGGCGTCGCCGGTGCATTGCGCGATTGTGCGTACGAGCGAAGGCATCGTGGTTCGCGATCTCGCCAGTAGGAGCGGCACTTGGGTCAACGGTTTGACTGAGCGTAGCCGCGCGCTGGTTAACGATGATTGCGTGCGCGTGCATCGGTGGGAATTCGTCGTGGAAATCGCGCAGCCGGCGGCGAGTGATCCACCTGCCAGTTCTGGGGCCGGGTTTCTGCTGCGGGACGATCGTGGACGGGTCGCGTTCAAGGCGGCTATGCCCGTCGTGCTTGTCGGTCGCAGCAGTCGGTGCGATCTCTCACTGGCGGACTCCAAGGTCTCGCGGGCGCATGCACTGATTTTTCGCAATGACGACGGGTGGTTTGTGGCGGATTTGTTGAGCGCCTGTGGGACGTGCGTCAACGGGACGCCGATCGACGGGAAAGAGCGCCTGAGAGAGGGCGACGCGATCGGGGTCGGGCGGGTCGTGTTTACGTTTCATACGGTTGAAGATTGCGATTCGGTCCAACTGGCTGACGACAGTTCCGCCGGTGGGGCGGCGGGGGATTCGGGGTCTGCTTCACTGGAAGAGGTTCTGAGCGATACGGCCGGCGGTGATTCGATGGGTACGCATACCGACGCCCGATCGGACACCGCGATGGTGGAGTTGGAGTCGGAATCGATCTCGGAGGAGTCGCTGCACTGTGCGGAACCACAGGAGGCAGCGCGCGAGTTAGGGGGAATTCTCGATGCACGAGAGCGGGCGGTCGCGGAAATCGAAACCGCGATGGCGGTGCGCGAGACAGAATTGCTCTCCGAAATCCAATTGCTCGCCGACGAAAGGAAGATGCTCGGTGAGCGCGAAGTAGAACTGACGGCTGCGGAGAGCGAATTGAATGCAGGTGCGCGCGATCGTGCGGCTGCGCTTGACGAGATGGAATCGCGCTTGGACGCGCGGGTCGTGTCGCTCGACGAGCGGGATGGTGTTCTGGCCTCACTGGCGGAAGCGTTGGAAGCGGGTCAGGCCAAGGTCGCGCAGGAGTCTGCCGAACAGGACGAGATGCGCAGGACGCTCGAAGCTGAGCGGGCGCAACTGGTCGCGCGAGAGGCCGCTTTGAGCACGGAGGGGGAGGTGGCGTCCGAGCGTGTGCGGGAGATTTCCGCTTCGCAATCGGCGGCTGAGGAGAAACGCGAAGAGGCGGAGCGTCGCAGCGCGGCGCTCGCGGAGAGGAGTGAGGCGCTCGACAGCCGCGAGTCAGCGCTGGCCGAAGCGTCCAGGGTTCATAGCGAGCGGGAGCGTGAACTCGGCGAGCGCGCGTCGGAATCGGAACGAATCCGCGAAGAGTTGACGTCGCGCGAGGCGGGAGCTTCGGCAACTGAGCGTGAGCAGTCCACACTCACTCGGGATCGTGCGGTTGGCCTCGATGAGCGGGAAGCGCGCTTGGCCGAATGCGAAGATACCCTCCGACGCCAGAGCGAAGCTGCTGACGCCAAGCAGTCCGCATTGGAAGGTGAGGCTGCGGCGCTTTTGACGGCAGTGCGTGAATCGGACGAGCGGGTTGCGGCGCTCGACGAGCGGGATGGTGTTTTGGCGTCTTTGGCGGAAGCGTTGGAGGCGGGTAAGGCCAAGATTGCGCAGGAGTCCGCGGAACAGGAGGAGAAGGGTAAGGCGCTTGAGTCAGAGCGGGCGCAGCTGGTCGCGCGAGAGGCGGCGTTGGGTAGTGCGGTCGAGTCGGCGTCGGAGCGTGCTCGCGAGATTTCCGTTTCGCAAGCGGCGGCTGAGGAGAAGCGCGAAGAGGCGGAACGTGGGAGTGCGGCGCTACTGGAGAAGAGTGAGGCGCTCGACAGTCGCGAGTCGACTCTGGCGAAGCGTGAAGAGGCGATGTCGGCTGCGGTAGAGGCGATCAAAGCGGAGCGGGACGCGCTGGACCGAGGCGTTGACGCGGCCCGTGCGCACGATAGGCAGATTGGGGATACTGAGGCTGCGCAGTTGGCGCGCGAGCGCGAACTCGATGCGCAACGGCAGTCGCTGGATGAAACGCGCGAAGAGTTGGCGCGTTGTGGCGAGGCGCTTGCGACCGATCGCGGCGCGCTGGAGTCTCGGGATCTTGCGTTGGCCAGCCACGGTGCGAAGTTGGACGCTTGCGCGGCTGATCTCGAAATGCAGGCGGCTGATATCGATGCGGCGCGCGGTGCGCTTGAGACGCAGAAGGCCGATCTGGAATCGAGACGGCAGGCGATCGAGGGTGAGCGTGACGCTTCCCGATCGAAACAGGAGCGTGACGCTACGGCGCGCTTGCGAAAGCTCGAAAAACGCGAGGCCTCCGTCGTTGCCCGGGCGGCTGATCTTGACGATGACGAGGAGGAGTTGACCGAGCTGCGGAAGAAGTTGGACGCGCGTTCTACGCAAATCGCTGATGGCGAGGAAGACGTGGTTCAGCGATTGGCCGCTTTGGAGCAGGAAGAATCGCGGGTGCGCAGCGAGCGTGAGGTTTTGGAATCGCTGGTGCATGAGAATCGTGCCGAAGCGGCGTTGCAGCGACAGAGGGGTGAGGCTTGTGATGATCGCGATGCGCAGCTGAAGGGTGCGTTGCAAACGCTGGAGCGTGACCGCGCGGCGGCCGAGCGTATGGCCGATGCGTTGCGCAAGCGGGAGGATTCGATTACGCAAGGCGAAGCTGCCATGGAATCGCGGCGGGGCGATGTCGACGCGCTTGCGGAGGTACTTGCGAAGCGCGAGCGGAAACTTGAGCAGGAATCCGGTGCGATTGCCGCGCGTGAGGAGGCGCTACGGATGGAGCGGGAGCGCGTTGAGTCAATGGCCCGCGAGGTTGGTGATCGCCATTCGACGATTGACGATTGCGATGAAGCGTTGCGGCGCGAGGTGGAGCATTTGGAGTCTGCGCGGGCGTTGTTGGACGGTCGCGCTGCTGGCGTCGCCGAACGTGAGACGGAGCTTCAAGCGTCGTTGGATGCCCTTCGTGTGATGGAAGAGGAGTTGGCTGAGCGTCGAGAGAAACTCGATCGTGACGAGGCCACGGTTTGCAAAACCGAGAAACGGCGGCGTGGGAAACGCAGCGTGTCCATGGGTGCGATGGCGGAGGTTCGACAGGCGACGGCTGACCGTCGTCGCCGGCAACCGCCGTTGGGCGAGAGAGATCTCACGGGTGCTGAGCGCGAGATCCTCGACGCGGATATTACGCTGACGTTTGACGTGCGTCCCGAGAACGGCGACGTTGTGGCGGGCCAGCCATCGGGCATCGATCGAGAACTTGAGGAATTGGCGTCGCAACCGTCGAAGGGTCTGCGGGCGTAACGGGCTGAGAACGAAATGTCCTGGCTTCGGAAAGTGCTTGGTGCGTCGTTGAGCCCGGCAGGGGGCTTGCCCGACGTGGGCGACCAGAAGCGTGAGATGGCGGAGAAGCTGACGCGGTTTTACCACATCGCGTGTTTCCTTGGCGGTCTTTCGCGTGTATCGCCTGGCGTCCGTCGCTTGGGGCGGACTGCGGTGCAATCCGTTCTCGAAAGCGCTTGGCGGGAGTTGGCCATATCATTTGAGGCGCTTGATCGCGGTTTTTCGTGCGAGGCTTTTTGTGCGCGGGCTCTTTCCGACGGCAATGGGGTGGCTGCTGCCCGTGATCGGGCGCGGCAGGATGCCGGTCTGCGACATGATCTGGTGCGTTATTGCTGGCGTGCATTGGTGGTCGGCGGAGGCGACGGGGATCGGCGGGACCGTGATATCATGTTCGGGGTTGGAAGTGAATTGGGGATGACGAAGGCGGAGGTCGATGCGTCGTCCGTTCCGTTCGTTCGTCGAAACGGTGACACGTCGCCGGGAAGCCGGGGCGAGTTCTGCCGCCGCCTGGGGGTGAACCACGACGCCGAGGCTCCGCAGATACGCCGGGCGTTTCGCAAGTTGGCACTTACGTACCATCCGGATCGCCACGCGGAGGCTGACCCCGTGCTGCTCAAGTTGGCTGCAGAGCAGTTCGTGCAAATCCGCAGTGCGTACGAAGCCTTGACCAACGGCAGTGCGCCGGAGACGACGGAATTGGTTGGGCTGGGGCTGAACGGGGCCGTCCTGCCGGTGCGATCAGGCAGTGTTCTTTGTTTCTTCTGCAATCAGCGGTCCAACATTGCATCGAGTGCCGGCGACGGACCTGCGCGCTGTGGCAGGTGCCAATCCTTGCTGTTGTTTGATCGCGCGACGGCTGATGGGTTTCGCAAGCGATGGGCGTCCATGTTTCAAACGAACGGCCATCGTCCGATGCGTCACAATCTTCTGAATACCTTCGACGGTGGGACGGGTGACGACCCGGTCGCCACCTTTTTTGATCGCGGCGTTTCCCACCTTCGCGCGGAGCGTTTCGACCGAGCCGTTGAGCCTTTTCAGCGGACGATCCGCCTGGACCCGATGCACGTGACTGCGCATTTCAATCTTGGTGTCGCGTACGGGCGTCTCGATCGACACGAGGAGGCAGTGGGATCGTTTCGGGAGGCGGTTCGGCTGAACCCCTCTCACGCGACGGCTCATCTGAATATGGGGTTGTCTTGCTCGCACCTGGGTTGCTACGAGCAGGCCATCGAACCGTTGCAGCGGGCGATTCGACTCGTTCCGCATCACCCGACGGCGCACGTCAGCTTGGGACATTCTTACTGGCAATTGGGGTGTTACGCGGAGGCGCGCCGATCACTGGAGCAGGGCCTGCGTTTGAAGGCGGATGACGCTTCGGCGCATCGGCTGCTGGGCATCGTGTGCATGAATCTCGATCAGCACAGCCGCGCGGCGGACGCGTTTCGAATGGCCATCAAGCTGGACGCGCACGACGCGAGCGCGTTCAAGAACTTGGGCAACTGTTGCATGCAGGACGGCCTCGATGCGGAGGCATGCGAAGCGTTTGAACGTGCGGCTGAGCTCGACCCGGCGGATGCAACGATTCACGTGCGGTGGGGCAACAGCCTGTTGGCGATGGGTCGGACTCAGGACGCGGTCGCAGCCTACGCGCGTGCGTTGGAGTGTGATTCGCACAACGCGGCTGCGCATTTCAATACGGGGATGTGTTGCCTCAAGTCGCGAGATTTCGCCAAGGCGTGCGATGCGTTTGAAAAGGCGAATCGCATCGATGGCGACGACGCGGTGGCCCATCGCTTGCTGGGAAGCGCGTACTTGGCCCACGGGCGTACAGCGGAGGCGGTCGCGGTGCTCCGGCGGGCGACGGAACTTGACCCTGGCAACGCATCGGCTCACTTTCGGCTTGGGCGTGCGTGCCTGCAATTGGAACGGTTCGAGGAATCGGCGCAGGCCTTCGTACAGGCGACGCGCATCTCGCCCGACTCCGGGCCGGCGCACTTCAATCATGCGCTTGCACTGTGGCGACTCGATTCGTTGGAGGAAGCTGCGTCCGCACTTGAGCGGGGGTTGGCGTTTTGTCCGGATGATGCAGCCGCCCGCCGGCAACTTGGGAGTGTCTACTGCTCACTGGGACGCTACAAAGACGCAGCCGACGCGTTGCGGGAGGCGATCCGCCTCAATCCGGACGACGCCGAGGCGCATCTGTGGCTGTCCGTTGCGTTTGCGGGGATGAAGGGGGAAGGGGAAAGTCGAAAGTTGAAAGTCGAAAGCTGAACGTCGACTCAGTTTCGACCTTGCGATTACGCGTTCGTGTTCCCCACTGCTAAAGCGATGGTCCACCCGCAGTCTTGACGCCGTTTCTTGAGGTGTCGGTGGATGGTGAAGCGCCGTTGGTGAGATGGGTGTGGATCGACTTCGCTGTGTTCTTTCCGTCGCCCATGGCCAGGATGACGGTTGCACCTCCGCGAACGATATCGCCGCCGGCGAACACGCCGGGGATGCTGGTCATGTTGTTCTCGTCGATGACGATGTTCCCCCACTTGTTGGTTTCGAGGCCCGGCGTCGTCTGCGTCAACAGCGGGTTTGCTCTTGTGCCGATGGCCTCGATGAACACGCGGCAGGGAATGTCGAATTCGCTGCCCTCGATCGGAACCGGTCGGCGACGGCCGGAGGCATCCGGTTCGCCCAGCACCATCTTGATGCAGCGCAGCGCGCGGACCCACCCGTCCTCGTCACCGAGGATTTCCACCGGGTTGCATAGCAACTGTAACTGCACGCCCTCCTCTTCGGCGTGTTTGATTTCCTCGACGCGCGCGGGCATCTCTTCGCGCGAACGGCGGTACACGAGGGTGGCAGGATTGGCGCCGAGTCGCCGCGCGGTTCGGACGGCGTCCATGGCGGTGTTCCCGCCGCCGCAGACGACGATGTCGCCGGCCCGTGTCACGGGTGTGTCACTCTCGGCCGCGTTGTTCGCGCCCATCAAGTTGACGCGCGTGAGGAACTCGTTGGCGGAGTAGACACCTTTCAGGTGTTCGCCCTTGATGCCCTGGAAAATCGGCAGGCCGGCTCCGTTGGCGATGAATACCGCGTCGAAGCCTTCCTCGTCCATGAGCTCCGGGATGGTGTAGGTCTGGCCGATGACGACGTCGCAGACGATTTCGACGCCACGGCGCTGCAGCGTTTCAACCTCTTTCTCGACGATCACGTTCGGCAGGCGAAACTCGGGGATTCCGTAAACCAGCACCCCGCCCGCTTTGTGCAGGGCTTCGAAGACGGTGACCGCGTGACCGCGCTTGGCCAACTCGCCGGCGCAGGTCAAACCGGCTGGTCCAGAGCCGACGATGGCGACCTTCTTGCCCGTCGGCGGCGGCGGCTCGAACAAGTCCGGGCGATTCTCTCGTGCCCAATCGGCGACGAATCGCTCAAGGTAACCGATGCCGACCGGTGTGCCTTTCTTACCGCGAACGCACAGTTCCTCGCACTGAGTCTCTTGCGGGCAGACGCGCCCGGTCACGCCCGGCAGGACGTTGTCGGCCAGGAGGATGTCCGCCGCCTTGGAGATGTCATCGGCGGCGAGCGCAGCCACGAAGCCGGGAATGTCGATGCCGACAGGACAGCCGGCGACACACTTGGCGTCTTTGCATTGAATGCACCGGTCGGCTTCGAGGCAGGCGCTGGCATCTGGAAGCCCCTGGTTTACTTCGAGAAAGTTCCTTGCGCGCGCGGCTGCGTCCTGCTCGGGCATGGACTGCCTCGTGATTTTCATGCGCTCCGATGCTTTCATCCGATGGCCCTTCCTGCGGGTTCGATTTCACCGGTTGAAAACCGGCGTCACACTGATCATGCCATTGTCTAGACGTTCGCTTGTGCGTCTTCCATGGCCCGTGCGCGGCATGTTGACTCGCCGGAGCAAGCCGACGGCGACTGCTCGTGCAAGCGGTTCCAAGCCAGTTGCTCCTGCTCGCGGTAAGAGGTCAGGCGGTCGGCCAGCTCATTGAAGTCCACCGCGTGCGCGTCGAACTCCGGGCCATCAACACAGGCAAACTTCATCTCGTCGCCGACGGTCACTCTGCATCCCCCGCACATGCCCGTTCCGTCGACCATGATCGGGTTGAGCGATGCGATGGTCTTGACGCCGAACGGCCTCGTCACTTCGGCGACGGCGCGCATCATGGGTACGGGTCCGGCGATCAGGACCGCGCCGATGCCCGCGTCTGCGTCTTCAAGCAAATCCTTGAGTTTCCCGGTGACGAATCCGTGGTATCCGTAGCTGCCGTCGTCCGTGCAGGGATAGACCGCGTCGCAGTGCTTTGCCAGTTCCTTCTCGAAGATGACGTATTCCTTGGAGCGGCCACCCATGATTGCGGAGACCTTGTTGCCGGCAGTTTTCAGCGCCTCGGCCTGAGGGTAGATCACGGCTGTGCCGACCCCGCCGCCGACGAGCACCGCGTGGCCGAAATCCTCGACGTCGGTCGGCCTTCCAAGGGGGCCTACGACGTTGGCGACGTTCTCTCCCACTTCCAGGCCACACAGGATCTCCGTGGTCGCACCGACGACTTGCACGACCAGCGTGATCATGCCGCGGGCAGCATCAGAGTCGGCGATCGTCAGCGGGATGCGCTCGCCGGATTCGCGGGCACGTACGATTACGAAATGGCCTGCCTTGTGGTGCTTGGCGACACGTGGAGCCTCGACTTCAAGCAATCGCACCTTGGGTGCCAGCCATTCCGCCTTGCAGATCGGAAACATATATCGTCCCTGGAGAATTCACCCGTAGCTAATCGACCCGGCCACACGACCGCCGCGTACGCGGCACCACCACTCTAGCAATCGGCATACCATGATACGGACCGAGGAATTGCTGTGTGACTGTGATTTTTGCGTTCCTGGTGGGTTATATCGGCTGATTCGACGACAGCGCTCGGCGGTCCCCGTCGCCAGTAGTGTGGTCACGTCAAATCCCGCTAAACGGTGTTGGATTTCACGCACCGGGCGAGGCGCGTTCCCGTTGATACCGGTTCGCATCCGCCGTTGACAGCGCGGCCAGGTTTCGAGCACGATGCCCGCTAACACAAGGAGTAGTTTTGCATGATACACGACAGCAATATGAGTGCGATTGAGGGCCTCGAGCCGAAGCAAGTCTGGCAGTTGTTCGCGGCGATGGCGGCAGTGCCAAGGCCGTCCAAGCGTGAGGAGCGCGTACGCAAACACCTTCGCGAAGTCGTTGAGCGGAACGGGTTGACGGTTCAGGAGGACGAACGTGGGAACATGATTGTCGCGGTCCCCGCCTCCGCCGGGTGTGAGTCGGCACCTGTTACCGTCCTTCAAGCCCACGTCGATATGGTCTGCGAGAAAAACAGCGGCACCAATCATGACTTCGAGACTGAAGGCATCCGTCTTGTCCGTGATAAGGATGCGGGTGACGGCGCGGAAATCGTGCGTGCCGACGGGACGACGTTGGGGGCCGACAACGGTATCGGTGTGGTCATGGGTCTGGCGGTCGCGTTCTCTTCCGACATTACGCACGGCCCGCTTGAGTTGCTTTTCACGCTCGACGAGGAGG